>NZ_JAUSVK010000001.1:0-162500 GCF_030814655.1 Labrys monachus | reverse complement strand
GATACCGCCGCCCGCGTTGTGGCGACACAGCGCGCAGGAGAGAGAAGGTCGATCGGTGATCGACCTTCCCATCACGTTGGTGCAAGGGGAGAGCGGGCGGACGCACCCGCTCCCGGCGGTCAGGCCGCGGCGTTCACCGCCCGCCCGCCGATGATCAGCCCCGAAGCGGTGGCGCTGACCGGCAGATGGGTGCCGTCCTTCACCTTGCCGGCGAGGATCATCTCGGCGAGCGGGTCCTGCACCAGCTTCTGGATCGTGCGCTTCAGCGGGCGCGCGCCATAGGCGGGATCGTAGCCCTTGTCGGCGAGATAGCTGCGGGCCGCATCGTCGAGCTCGATGGTGATCTTGCGCTCGTCGAGCAGCTTCTGCAGCCGCGCCATCTGGATGTCGACGATCGCCCCCATCTGCGCCCTCTTGAGGCGGTGGAACAGGATGATCTCGTCGACGCGGTTGAGGAACTCCGGCCGGAAATGCCCGCGCACCACGGCCATCACCTCCTCGCGCACCGCGGCGGAATCCTCGCCCTCCTTCTGGCCCACCAGATATTCGGCCCCGAGATTGGAGGTCATGATGATCAGCGTGTTGCGGAAGTCGACCGTCCGCCCCTGCCCGTCGGTCAGGCGCCCGTCGTCGAGCACCTGGAGCAGCACGTTGAACACATCCGGATGCGCCTTCTCGATCTCGTCGAACAGCACGACCTGGTAGGGCCGCCGCCGCACGGCTTCGGTGAGGGCGCCGCCCTCGTCATAGCCGACATAGCCCGGAGGCGCGCCGATGAGCCTGCTCACCGAATGCTTCTCCATATATTCGGACATGTCGAGCCGGACCATCGCCGTATCGTCGTCGAACAGGAAGGCGGCGAGCGCCTTGGTCAGCTCGGTCTTGCCGACGCCGGTGGGACCCAGGAAGATGAAGGAGCCGATCGGCCGGTTCGGATCCTGCAGGCCGGCCCGGGCGCGCCGGACAGCGGTCGAGACGGCCTGAACCGCCTCGCCCTGGCCGACCACACGGGTGGCGAGCACGTCCTCCATGCGCAGCAGCTTGTCCTTCTCGCCCTCCAGCATCCTGTCGACGGGCACGCCCGTCCAGCGCGAGACGACCTGCGCGACATGGTTGGCGGTGACCGCCTCCTCCAGCATGCCGCCCTTGGATTCGGCGGCCTCCGTCGCCTTCAGCTCCCTTTCGAGGCCGGGAATGATCGAGTAGGTCAGTTCACCGGCGCGCTGGTATTCGCCGCGGCGCTGCGCATCGGCGAGCTCGTTCTTGGCCTTGTCGAGCTGCCCCTTGAGATCGGCGGCGCGGCCGAGCTTGTCCTTCTCGCTCTTCCAGCGCTGCGTCAGCTCGCTGGAACGCTCCTCGAGATCGGCCAGCTCCTTCTCCAGCCGCTGCAGCCGGTCCTTCGACGCGGTGTCGCTTTCCTTCTTCAGGGCTTCCTGCTCGATCTTGAGCTGGATGATGCGCCGGTCGAGCTCGTCGAGCTCCTCCGGCTTGGAATCGACCTGCATGCGCAGGCGCGCGCCGGCCTCGTCGACGAGGTCGATCGCCTTGTCCGGCAGGAAACGGTCGGTGATGTAGCGGTTCGACAGCGTCGCCGCCGCGACGATGGCGCTGTCGGTGATACGGACCTTGTGGTGCTGCTCGTATTTCTCCTTGAGGCCGCGCAGGATCGAGATGGTGTCCTCGACCGTCGGCTCGTCGACGAAGACGGGCTGGAAGCGCCGCGCCAGCGCCGGATCCTTCTCGACATGCTTGCGATATTCGTCGAGCGTGGTGGCGCCGACGCAATGGAGTTCGCCCCGCGCCAGCGCCGGCTTGAGCAGGTTGGAGGCGTCCATGGCGCCGTCCGCCTTGCCCGCGCCGACCAGCGTGTGCATCTCGTCGATGAAGAGGATGATGTTGCCCTCGGCGCCGGTCACCTCCTGCAGCACGGCCTTGAGGCGCTCCTCGAACTCGCCGCGATATTTCGCGCCGGCGATGAGCGCGCCCATGTCGAGTGCCAGCAGGCTCTTGTCCTTGAGCGATTCGGGCACGTCGCCATTGATGATGCGTAGCGCCAGGCCCTCGACGATCGCCGTCTTGCCGACGCCGGGCTCGCCGATCAGCACCGGGTTGTTCTTGGTGCGCCGGGACAGCACCTGGATGGTGCGGCGGATCTCCTCGTCGCGACCGATCACCGGATCGAGCTTGCCCGAGCGCGCGTCGGCCGTGAGGTCGCGCGCATATTTCTTCAGGGCATCATAGGCGTTCTCGGCCGTCGCCGAATCGGCGGTGCGGCCCTTGCGGAGCGCCTCGATGGCCTGGTTGAGGTTCTGCGGCGTCACGCCGGCGGCGGCGAGCACCTTGCCGGCCACGCTCTCCTTCTCGATGGCCAGCGCCAGCAGCAGCCTTTCGACGGTGACGAAGGAATCGGAAGCCTTCTCGGCCGCCTTCTCGGCCGCCTCGAACACCCGGGCGAGCTGGGGGGTGAGATAGACCTGGCCGGCGCCCGAGCCCTCCACCTTCGGCAGCTTGCGCAGCGCGGCCTCGACGGCCTCCAGCGCTTCGCGCGAACGCCCGCCCGCCCGGTCGATCAGCCCGGCGGCGAGGCCTTCCGGGTCGTCCAGCAGGACCTTCAGGAGATGTTCCGGCGCGAATTGCTGGTGTCCCTCGCGCAGCGCGAGTGACTGGGCCGACTGCACGAAGCCCCGCGCCCGTTCGGTATAGCGTTCAAAATTCATGGCTTCTTCCTTCCCGCACGCCCGAGGACCCGTAGCATCACCCCGGCGCCATTTCGAATGGCGGACCCCGCAGGCGTCCGCTTCGAAAAATGTGGGGTGCCCGGCAGGCGGCGCAAGGGGATAGCGGCAGAGTTTCAGCAGGATTCGAGGCGCTAGGAATTGACGGGCATCAAGGAAAGCGGCGGCGGCCCGACCTTTTCCGCGCCGGCGGCGCGGGCGGAAAGCCTGCGCGCCGCCGCCCGCCTCCGGACCCTCTTGATCCCCATCCCTATCCGTGCACCTATCCCGTTACCAGACCGGCGTGAGGCTCTGCCGTGGCGGCTCGTGGGGTGAAGAACGCTGCATCGCGGCAGCGCTGGAGCAGAGCGCGTTTAGGCAGAAGCGGCGCTTTGCTCTAGCTCTTTGTTTTTCGACGCGTCTTTGCGTTTTGCCGATTCCGTCAAAACACAAAACGCTCTAGCCTGCCGGGGTCGGAGCACGGCCGGCGCCGCAATCCGCAACAGGCTCGAGGACGGCAGATTTGATCAAGAACTCCACCCGGGTGGGTCCCGGCTTTCCGCAGGTCGTGGTTCTCGTCGGCGCCACCGGCGACCTCTCGCGGCGCAAGCTGCTGACCGGCCTGTTCCGCCTGACCAATGCCGGCTTCATCCCGGGCTGCCGCATCATCGGCGTTTCCCTCGACGACATCGATGCCGACGCCTTCCGCGCCATCGCCCACGAGGCGCTCGAGAAATTCTCCTCCCGCAAGTTCACGCCGGCCGAATGGGAGAACTTCGCCGCCTCGCTCGACTATGTCTCGCTCGCCGCCGGCCCGGACGCGCTGCGCGCCGCGGTCGAGAAGGCGGAGGCCGAGCTCGGCGCCGAAACCCGGCGCGTGCATTACCTGTCCGTGCCGCCCAACGCCGCCCTCGCCGCCGTGCATCTCCTGGCGCAGGCTGGCCTCGTCGAGCGCTCGCGCATCATCATGGAGAAGCCCTTCGGCACCGACCTCGCCAGCGCGGTGGCGCTCAACAACAAGCTGCACGAGGTCTTCACCGAGGACCAGATCTTCCGCATCGATCATTTCCTCGGCAAGGAGCCGGCGCAGAACATCCTCGCCTTCCGCTTCGCCAACGGCCTGTTCGAGCCGATCTGGAACCGCAACTTCATCGACCATGTGCAGATCGACGTGCCGGAGACCCTCGGCCTCGACCGCCGCGCCGCCTTCTACGAATCCACCGGCGCCTATCGCGACATGGTGGTGACTCATCTGTTCCAGATCCTCGCCTTCATGGCGATGGAGCCGCCGACCCATCTCGAACCCAAGCCCATCTCGGAGGAGAAGAACAAGGTGTTCCGCTCCATGGTGCCGATCGACCCGCGCGACGTGGTGCGCGGGCAATATATCGGCTACCGCAACGAGCCGGGCGTGGACCCGGAGAGCGACACCGAGACCTTCATCGCCCTCAAATGCGCCATCGACAATTGGCGCTGGGCCGGCGTGCCCTTCTTCCTGCGCACCGGCAAGCGCCTCGCCGAGGGCCAGCGCATCATCTCCATCGCCTTCCGCGAACCGCCCAAGAGCATGTTCCCCGCCGGCTCCGGCGTCGGCGCGCAGGGGCCGGACCACCTCACCTTCGACCTCGCAGACGCCTCCAAGGTGTCCCTCTCCTTCTATGGCAAGCGCCCGGGGCCGGGCTTTCGCCTCGACAAGCTCAGCCTGCAATTCGCGATGAGCGAGACCGGGCTGATCAGCGACGTGCTGGAAGCCTATGAACGCCTGATCCTCGACGCCATGCGCGGCGACCACACCCTCTTCACCACCGCCGAAGGCATCGAAAGGCTGTGGGAGGTCTCGAGCCCCCTGCTGGAGAACCCGCCGCCGGTGCGCCTCTACGACCAGGGCGGCTGGGGCCCGAAATCAATCCACCAGCTGATCGCCCCCCATGCCTGGCGCCTGCCCTTCGAGCGCGCCTGGCGGGATTCGCACGGGAAGGGGTGAGGCCGCGGCTCCGGCGGGTCGCCGCCCCTCGGCACGCCCCCGCATCCACGCGAGACACAGTCAAAACGTGGCTCGGGGTCCCCTCAAGACAGCAGCAGGAACAGCCCGCCCGAAATCACGATCGTCGCCGGCAGGGTCAGGACCCAGGCCGCCGCGATCTGCCAGAGGGTGGCGGGCTGCAGGCCGGCGCCGGAGCCCACCATCGTGCCGGCGATGCCGCCGGTGACGACATGGGTGGTCGAGACGGGAAAGCCGGTGAAGCCGGCGGCCCCGATCAGGCCGGCCGCCACCAGTTCGGCCGAGCCGCCCTGCGCCGGCACCAGCTTCTCCTTGCCGAGGCGCTCGCCGAGCGTGGTCACGATGCGCCGGTAGCCGACGAGCGTGCCGAGGCCGAGGCAGAGCGCGCTGAGGATGCGCACCCACCAGGGCGCGTATTGCACCGATTTCATCACGTCGTCGTGGATCGACTTCGCCGATTTCTTCTCGTCCGGCGAGATGCCGTCCGCCTCGGCGGCGAAGGTCAGTTCGGAGAGGGTGTGGTTGAGGTCGTTGCGGACGGCGGAACGCTCGCCGGGCGGGATCTCCTTCGCCGACCGGATGCTGCCGAAGCGCTCGCCGAGCTTGCGCGCGGATTCGACGGCGAGGTCCTTCCGGTCGCCGCCATAGCGCTCGATCAGGCTCGCAGCCGCCGGCATCTCGCGGGCGAGCCGGGCGAAGTCGCCGCCGGGCAGGTCCATGTTGAGGGCGAAGCTCGCCGGCAGCAGGCCGATGACGGTGAGCATGATCAGGCCGATGCTCTTCTGCCCGTCATTGGTGCCGTGCGCGAAGGAGACGCCGGTGCAGGTGAGGATGAGCAAAGCGCGCATCCACCACACCGGCGGCCGGCCTTCCTGCGGCGGCTCGAACAGATGCCGGTCGCGGATCGCGAGCCTCACCAGCCGGAACAGGATGAAGGCGAGCCCGAAGCCGAGGATCGGCGAGACCAGGAGCGAGGCGAGCACGCTCCAGACCTGCTGCCAGTCGACGCCCTCCCCAAGCCGGCGGCCATGAATGACGGCATTGGCGACGGCGATGCCGATCAGTGAGCCGATCAGCGCGTGGGAGCTCGAATTGGGGATGCCGAGCCACCAGGTGCCGACGTTCCAGGCCAGCGCCGCGACGAACAGCGCGATCAGCATGCCGACCGCCAGCCTCCCGTCCGGCGGCGACAGGGCGTCGGGCGGGATGAGCTGCACCAGTGCATAGGCGACGGCGATGCCGCCGAGGATGACGCCGAGGAAGTTCATCGCTCCCGACCACAGGACGGCCTGGCCGGGCTTGAGCGAATGGGTGTAGATCACCGTCGCCACCGCGTTGGCGGTATCGTGGAAGCCGTTCGAGAACTCGAAGGCGAGGGCGAGGAAGAGGCAGGCCGCCAGGAGCGCGACGATGGCGGGCGAGCCTTGGGACAGGAATTCCAGCATGTCTGCGAGCCTTGTTCATAGGATGACGCACAAGCGCCATCGCTTCCGGAAACGGCATCGGCGCCGCCGTGCGAAAAATGACAGGTTTCGACAATAGTTTGCCGGCTCTATGCTTGCCGGCTCTCGATAACTCGGCCGCATAAGGCGCGAGGGACCGTCACAGTTCCATCCCAGGCACGGTCCCGCGACGTCAGGCTCAGCCCGCGGCGATGAGGCGGGCGAGGCGCGGAATGCCTTCGCCGACCGCGCGGTCGTCGGCGAGGGTGAAGCTCAAGCGCAGGGCATTGCGGCCGCTGCCGTCGGCGAAGAAGGCATGGCCCGGCACGAAGGCGACGCGCGCCTCGGCGACGGCGCGCGCCAGGAGTTCGGTCGTATCGATCTCGGGCGGCAGCGTCATCCACACGAACATGCCGCCCTCGGGCCGGCTCCAGGCGACCTCCGCCGGCATGGTGGCGTCGAGGGCTTCGAGCATGCGGTCGCGCCGCGCGCCGTAATGCAGGCGCGCCTTCGCGACCTGGGAGGCGTAGTTCGTCTCGGCCACGCGGTGGATGACGATCTGGTTGATGGACGGGCTGTGCAGGTCCGAGGCCTGCTTGGCCAGCACCAGCTTCTCGATCACCGTGCGCGCCGCGCACACCCAGCCGACGCGCAGACCCGGCGCGAGGATCTTGGAGAAGCTACCGCAATAGATTGTGCGCGCCGCCTCGATGCCTCCGCTACGGGCGCAGTCGAGCGCGAGGATCGAGGGCACCGGCTCGCCGTCATAGCGCAGCGCCTGGTAGGCGGCGTCCTCGATCACGGCGGCGTCGAGGCCGGCCGCGAGGTCGAGCACGTCCTCGCGCTCGGCCCGGCTGAGGGTCTCGCCGGTCGGGTTGGCGAAATCGGGGACGAGATAGGCGAATTTCGCCCTTCCACCCGCCTTCGCCGCGGCGGCGCGATAGGCCTCGGGCGTCATGTTGCCGCCGGCCGGCGTCAGCCGCTCGTAATGCGGCTCATAGGCGTTGAAGGCCTGGAGCGCGCCGAGATAGGTCGGCCAGGTGACCAGCACGGTATCCGCCGGCGAGACGAACAGCTTGCCGAGATAGTCGAGCGCCTGCTGCGAGCCCGAGGTGATGAAGATGTTGCCTTCATCGCAGGGAACGCCCAGGCGTCCCATCTCCGCCGCCAGCCAGCGCCGCAGCGGCAGGTAGCCTTCGCTCACCTGGTATTGCAGCGCCGCATCGGCGCCGGGACCCGAGAGCACGTCGGCATAGGCCTGGCGGAAGGCCTCGTGCGGAAACATCGCGGGGTCCGGAATGCCGCCGGCGAAGGAAATGATGTCGGGCTGGTCCAGCAGCTTGAGGAGTTCGCGGATCTCGGACGCCCTCATCCGCGAGGCGCGGCCGGCGAAGAGCGGGGCGAGTGTCATCGTTCCTCCCAGGGCCACCCCCGGCGGCCCAGAATTATGTCAGCGATGCTGACCTTATTTGAGATCGCCTTCCGGTTCAAGGGCCGGATGCAATGCCGGGAGGTCCCGTCACCGCGCCCGGCTTTATCGCGTGGATGCGGACGGGCAATCACCGATCGCCCTTCCTGGACACACCGATCCTGGAAATATCGAGCGTGCGGGGAAGGAAGAGGTCGATCAGGGATCGACCCTCCATAGCATCTCACCCCCGGCGCCCATCCGCCTCACACCTTCTGCGTCGAGGCCTTGTAGATCTCGTCGATCGAGCGGCCGAGCGCGTCGTTGAATTCGGCGTCGGTCATCCCGTGCTTGAGCTCCTCGGCGAGGGCGCGCGAGAAGCTCGCGATCATGCCGTGGTTATGGGAGAGCTTCTCGCAGGCGTCGGCCCGGCTATAGCCGCCCGACAGCGCGACGACGCGGGCGACCTTCTCATGATCGACCAGCGGCTTGTAGAAATCCGCCACGTCCGGGATGGTCAGCTTGAGCATCACCGTCTCGCCCGCCAGCAGGGCATCGAGATGCCGGACGATCTCGTCGCGCAGCAGCGCTTCGGCGCCCTTCTTGTCCGGTGCCTTGATCGAGACTTCCGGCTCGATGATCGGCATCAGCCCGTGGCCGGAAATCTGCTTGGCCACCTCGAACTGCTGTGCCACCACGGCGGCGATGCCGGCCGGCGACGCCTGGTTGATGACGGAACGCATCTTGGTGCCGAACACCTTCTTCGCCACAGCGCGGACGAGCAACTGGTCGAGATCCGCCATCGGCTTCATCAGCTGCACACCGTCGCTCTCCGAAGCCAGCCCCTTGTCGACCTTGAGGAAGGGAACGACGCCGCGGTCTTCCCACAGGAAGCTCGGCACCGGCTTGCCCTCGGCGTCGCCGTCCATGGTGCGTTCGAACAGGATGGCGCCGAGCACCTTGTCGCCGGTGAAGGCCGGCGCCGTCATGATGCGCACGCGCATCTCGTGCATCAGCTTGTACATCTCGGCTTCGCCATTATAGGCGCTTTCCGGAATCCCGTAGAGGCGCAGGGCCCCCGGCGTCGACCCGCCACTCTGGTCGAGCGCGGCGATGAAGCCGTCCTTGCCGGAAATCTGCGCCATCATCTTGTCATCGGCCATGATCGTCTCCCTTTGCATGAGACCGGTCCGCACGTGAGCGCGCCCAGCCCCGACAAAGCCTTCTAAAGCGTGGAGGCTTGCGATGGAAAGCCCGAAGCGGGCATGAAAGGCGAGCGATCCCCCTTCCGGGGCTCTTTTTGGCGGCGGCGGCGCAGGCAAGACAGCCCTCATCCGCCGAGCCAGGCCTTCGTCTCCGCCAACAGCTCGTCGGACAGCGCGGGATCGTCGGCAATGCGCGAGAGGACCACGGCGCCGACCATGGCGGACCAGCTCGCGATCGCCGCGCGGCGGCGCGCTTCGGGCGTCTCGCCCGGCGCGGTGCGGCTGAAATCCTCGATGCGGCGCTCGATCGCCTGCGTCAGGGTATGGCGCGCCGGCGCCGCGCCGCGCACGGCCTCGGTGCCCAGCGCGGCGAACAGGCAGCCGGCCCCCGGCCGGTCGCGATGCCCGGCGCTCAGATAGCCCTCGGCATAATCGGCAATGCCGACGGCGGGCGCCCCCTCGCCGCCTGGGCAGAGGACATGGGCGAAAGCCTGGGCGATCAGTTCGTCCTTCGAGGCGAAATGCCCGTAGAAGGCGCCGTGCGTCAGGCCGGCCGCCTTCATGATCTGCGCCACCGTCACCCCCTCGAAGCCGCGCTCCCTGAACAGCTGCGCGGCGGCGTCGAGAATGCGCTGCCGGTTCTCGGCCACCTGATCCCGGCTGACTTTCATCATCGTCTCCTTTGCGCGCCGCGGCCGGCATGCCTGCGGCTTGATTCGACGGCGCGCCTGCCCAGGGCTTCCGTCCTGCTTGACATTATACATGACAATGGTCATGAATGCATCAATCATGATAGCCATCATGAATAAAGGAGACAGACAATGACAGGATCCCTTCCCGCCGCGCTCGTCACCGGCGCTTCCACCGGCATCGGCGCCACCTATGCCGAACGCCTCGCCCGCCGCGGCCACGATCTCGTGCTCGTCGCACGGGACCAGGCGCGCCTGGAGATCCTGGCCGCGCGTCTTCGCGCCGAGACCGGCGTGGCCGTCGACGTCATCCGGGCCGACCTCACCGATGCCGCGGACCTTGCCCGCGTCGAGGCGCGCCTGCGCGAGGACGCCCGCATCGGGCTGCTCGTCAACAATGCCGGCGCCGCCGCCCATGGCGGCTTCGCCAATCCGGACATCGAGGCCCTGGACCGGCTGATCCGGCTCAACGTCACCGCCGTGACGCGGCTCACAGGCGCCGTGGTGCCGCGCTTCCTCGCCGAGGGCAAAGGCGCCATCGTCAATATCGCCTCGGTGCTGGCCGTGGTGCCCGAGTTTCCGCTGGGGATCTACAGCGCCACCAAGGCCTATGTGCTCAGCTTCTCGCAGGCGCTGCAGGCGGAACTCGGCCCGCGCGGCATCTACGTCCAGGCCGTGCTGCCCGCCGCTACCCGCACCGAGATCTGGGAGCGCTCGGGCCGCGACGTCAACACGCTGACCGGCGTCATGGATGTCGGCGAGCTGGTCGACGCCGCCTTCGTCGGCTTCGACCGGCGCGAGCTTGTCACCATCCCGCCACTGCCCGACGCCGGCCAGTGGGAGGCCTTCGATGCCGCCCGCCGGGCGATGATGGCGAATTTCGCGCAGGACCACGCGGCGGAACGCTACAGGGCATGACGCGGCCAGGGCGGGAGGCGGGCCGGAGCCCCCCCACCGGTGTGCTGGTCCCCTGACCGGCACGAAACCGCACGGCCTCGCCATTCCGCTCGGCGCGGTCCGGGACAGGCGGGTCGGGGATCCGCCCACCGGTTGCCGGTCCCCCGACCGGCACGGCGGCGCGATCGCCCGGAAAAACGCATTCGCCGTCGCCCTTTATGGCCGGTTGTGCTATGGAGCCGCCCAACAAATGGATCTCCGGCATGACTGCCCTTTCTCTCGACCCGACTTCCCGGCCGCAGCCGGCCGCCCCGCCTGCCCTGCCTTCGGCCCGCAAGCCCTCGCTTGCGGGGCTCGACCGCGCGGGGCTGGCCGAGGCGATGGCGGCCATCGACGTGCCCGCCGGCGAGGTGAGGATGCGCGTCAACCAGCTTCACCACTGGCTCTATGTGCGCGGCGCCGCCTCCTTCGCCGCCATGACCAACGTCTCCAAGCACCTGCGCGCCAGGCTGGAGGAAGCCTATACGCTCGACCGGCCCGAGATCGTCACCGAGCAGGTTTCGGCCGACGGCACGCGCAAATGGCTGATGCGCATGCCGGCCACCGGCCCGCATGATCGCGGCGCCGAGATCGAGACCGTCTACATTCCCGATGAGAGCCGCGGCACGCTCTGCGTCTCCAGCCAGGTCGGCTGCACGCTGACCTGCACCTTCTGCCACACCGGCACGCAGAAGCTGGTGCGCAACCTCACCGCCGCCGAGATCGTGGCGCAGCTCCTGGTGGCGCGCGACCGCCTCGGCGACTGGCCGGACCGGGAGCCGCCGGAAGGCGCGATCGTGCCGCGCGACGGCGGGCGTTTCATCTCGAACGTCGTGCTGATGGGCATGGGCGAGCCGCTCTACAATTACGACAACGTCACCACCGCCCTGAGGGTGATGTCGGACCAGGACGGGCTCTGCCTGTCGCGCCGGCGCATCACCCTGTCGACCTCAGGCGTGGTGCCGATGATCGGGCCGCTGGGCGAAGGCATCAATCCGGCGCTCGCCATCTCGCTGCATGCCACCCGTGACGACCTGCGCGACACGCTGGTGCCGCTGAACAGGAAATATCCCATCGCCGATCTGTTGGAGGCCTGCCGCAACTATGCCGGGCTCTCCAACGCCCGGCGCATCACCTTCGAATATGTCATGCTCAAGGGCGTCAACGACAGCCTCGGCGAAGCCAGGGCGCTGGTGAAGCTGCTCAAGGGCATCCCCGCCAAGATCAACCTGATCCCATTCAATCCCTGGCCCGGCAGCCCGTATGAATGCTCGGACTGGGAGACGATCGAGGCGTTCTCCGACGTGGTGTTCAACGCCGGCTACGCCTCGCCCATCCGCACGCCACGCGGACGCGACATCCTGGCCGCCTGCGGCCAGCTCAAGAGCGAGAGCCAGAAGATGCGGGCGCGCGAGCGCATCGCCCTCGAGGCCGACGCCATGAAGAAGCTGGCGGTGGAGGCCTTCTACGCCCACGGCATCGGCGATGCAGGGGCGGACGAGGCGTGATCCGCTTTCTCGACAGGCTCATTCTCGTCGCCTTCGCCCTGGCGACGGCGGCCGCGACGGCGCTGGTCGTGGCCCTCGTCGGCCTGGTCAACCAGTCCTTCGGCGACGCGTTCGGCGCGCTCGCCCGCCTCCTCGGCCTCACCGCCATTGCCGCCACCTTCGACGGGCGGGCGGAGGACGTCGTCGCCTTCGTCGGCCAGGCCGCGATGACCGGCCTCGCCCTCTGGGTGGGACCGATCATCCTGGTCGGCGTGATCGGCGAGGCTTGGGGCCGGCGAAGCTGGGTCTTCTACGCCGTCGGCATGGCCCTTGCCTTCGCGGCCGCGCCGCTAGCGACGGGCATGGGGCTGATCGGCCTCGCCATCCTCTATCACGCCGCCGCCGGCCTGGCGGCGATCGGCATCGCGGCCGGGAGCGTCTACTGGCTGATCGCCGGGCGAAGCGCCGGGCCTGCAGGGGTGCCCGCCCTGCCGCGGCAGCCGGACGCGCGCAGGACGTAAGGTCGCACGTCCCGCGAATTTCGCGTCCGCAGCCCCACTTAACCATTTCCTCACTGCGGAGCGATATTCTTCTGGAGGTTCCGGTCGAACTTTCGCCGGAATCCCTGTCTTTCGTCGCGGCTATACGGTGCAGCCGACTCCACGGTCGCTGAACGCCGCCGTGTCTGTTCTCTTGTTCCGGATCGATCGAGCCCGCATGATGTCCTCATCCCTTCGCATCGCGCTCATCGCCGTCGCCGTCCTCCTGTCCGGTACGGCCGTGGCGAAACCCCGCAAACCAAAGCCGGCAGCGCCCGCCACGGCCGCGCAGCCGGTTTCCCTCGGCGTGTTCAAGGACTGGCAGGCCTTCGAGAACGGCACGGGCAAGAGCAAGTCCTGCTTCGCGATCACCAGCCCCAAGGACCGCAAGCCCGCCAAGCTCGAACGCGATCCGGCCACGCTGTTCATCACCCGCCGGCCGGGCGAGGGCGTACGCGACGAATTGAGCATGATCACCGGCTTTCCGATGAAGGACGGCGGCGAGGCGACCCTCAAGGTCGGGCGGACCTCCTATGCGCTCTACACCAAGGGGTCCAACGCCTGGATCAAGAACGCCGCCCAGGGCGGCGCCGTCATCGGCGCCATGCGCAAGAGCCGCGACCTGACCTTCGAAGGCGCTTCGAAGCGCGGGCGCGTCACCACCGACCGCTATTCGCTCGCCGGCCTGCCCCAGGCGCTGGACGCCATCACCAAGGGCTGCCCGTAGGCGCCGGAGATTTTCTCGGTCGAAAGGTCTTCAGGCCTTCGGCACGCCGGCAGGCGCCGCGGGGTCGCCCGCCACGCCGGGAGCCTTCTTCAGGAACGCTTCGATGCCGACGAGGCCGGTGTGATGCACCACGAGCGGCAGGCCGAGACGTTCGGCCGCCGCCCTCGCCTTCTCTTCCAGGGCGGCATCGGGGAACTGCACCAGGACCATCACGCGCCGGTAATTGCCGAAATAGACCGGCAGCAATTGCGGATGGCGGTCGAGCCCGAGCCCCTTGATCACAAAGCGGTCGAAATGGCGCACCAGGAAGTCGGTGAGGTAGAAGGTGCCGATCTCCTCGTCCTGCATGGCGTCGAAGGTCTGCGCCCCCGCGAAGAAGGAATAGCAGTGCGGCCCGTCGATCCGCTCGACGCCCTCCTCCTTCAGGACGTCGTCGAGCAGGCCGCCCGTGCCGCAATCGCCGTAGAGGCAGAGGATCTCGTCATAGGCGGCGCGGCCGGCGCGGATCTTGCGCCGCACGCCCTCGGGGATCTTGTGGGGATGGTTGTGCCAGATCGCCGGCAGGCAGGTGATGTCGAGATGGTCCCAGCCATTGGCCTGCTTGACCGCCAGGAATTCGCGCGCCAGCGCGCCGCAGGCGATGACGAGCGTTCTGCGCGGCGAAGCGCCGCTTGCCGAAGAATGGCCCATCGGGTGCCTCCTTGCCTGCCCGGTGCCGATCGCGGCGGATCGGCAGCCGGACATCCATCGTCCCCGGCGAGCCGTTTCGAACGGGCTGTTACGCCGTCTTGGACTGTATCGAACCCTGGCGCTTGCTGATCAGCGTCTTCGCCGTCTCGACCGCGATCGCCGCGTCGCGGCAATAGGCATCGGCGCCCACCGCGTCGGCGAAGGCCTCGTTGAGCGGCGCGCCGCCGACCAGCACGATATAGTCGGAGCGGATGCCCTTTTCCTTCATCGTATCGATCACGACCTTCATATAGGGCATGGTCGTGGTCAGGAGAGCGGACATGCCGAGGATTTCCGGCTGGTGCTTCTCGATCGCCTCGAGATAATTGTCGACGGGGTTGTTGATGCCGAGGTCGATCACCTCGAAGCCGGCGCCTTCCATCATCATGGTGACGAGATTCTTGCCGATGTCGTGGATGTCGCCCTTGACGGTGCCGATCACCATCTTGCCGACCTTGGGGGCGCCCGTCTCGGCCAGGAGCGGGCGCAGCACATGCATGCCGGCCTTCATCGAATTGGCGGACATCAGCACTTCCGGCACGAACAGGATGCCGTCGCGAAAATCGACGCCGACGATGCGCATGCCCTCGACGAGGGCCTTGGTCAGCACTTCATAGGGGGTCCAGCCGCGGCCGAGCAGGATGTTGACGCCGTCGACGATCTCGTCGGCGAGGCCGTCATAGAGATCGTCATGCATCTGTTCGACGAGCTCGTCATCGGAAAGTGTGCTCAGATCGAGATCGCCGTCGGCCATGTCGGGGAATTCCTGCTCTGGGGGAAGCACGCGGATGCTATGGATGTCGCTGATTGCGAGCTAACGCAACAGTCCTGTGAGAGGCTGTCGCACCGGGGACATCGTGTTGTCAAGGAACGACAAGCGCCGTTTTACCGCGCCTTCGCGACGAAGGATTCCCGCGGCAGCAGGAGCCCGGCAGGCCCGCGATCACAGGCTCGTCCGCCGGAGCCCGCTCGACAGGGCGCCGATCACCGAGAGGCCCGCGCCGATCCAGGCGATCAGCGCCGTCTGCCCGTGGGCGACGAGGCCGAACACCACCGCCGCCACCGCCGCGCCCATGGACTGGCCGAGGAGCCGCCCGGTCGACTGCAGCCCGCTCGCCCCGCCGCTGCGCTCGCGCGGCGCGCTGGCGATGATGATGCGATTGTTCGGCGACTGGAACAGGCCGAAGCCGAAGCCGCAGATGGCGAGCCGCCAGCCGATGTCGAAGCTCGACGGCTCGGCGCCCATGGTGGCGACGCAGGCGAGGCCGGCTGCGAGCACCACCAGTCCGGCGCTGCCCAGCCTCTCCGGCGCCAGCCGGTCGGACAGGTGGCCGGCGATCGGCGCCATCAGCGCCGTCATCAGCGGCCAGGGCGTCATCAGGAAGCCGGTGGCTGTCTCCGAGCGGCCCAGCGCCTGCTCGAAATAGAAGGGCAACGCGATATAGGCCATGTTCTGCGCCGCGAAGGAGCAGATCGACGTCGCCATCGACAGAGCGAAGACCGGGCGCCGCAGGAGGTCGACCGGGAGCATCGGCACGGCGAGCCGCCGCTCGCGCCGGACGAAGACGGCGCCGAACACCGCCGCGCCGGCCAGCATCAAAGCGGCCCGGGCATGGCCGTCCGCATCGCTGAAGGCATCGAGCCCGGCGATGAGGAGGCCGAACGTCACCGCATTGAGCACGGCGCTGAGCGCATCGAAGCGGTGGCCGGAGGCCGGCGTCTGCGGCAGGAACCGGGCGGCGATGAACAGAGCGAGGATGCCAAGCGGCACGTTGACGAGGAAGAGCCATTGCCAGGCGGCGACCGCCAGGATCGCCGAGGCGACGCTCGGGCCGGCGGCGGAGGACACCGCGACGACCAGCGCCGTATAGCCGACGCCGACGCCGAGCTTTGCCTTGGGATAGATGTAGCGGACGAGCGCGATGTTCACGCTCATGATGCCGGCTGCGCCGAAGCCCTGCACCACCCGGGCGCAGGCGAGGAAGACGAGGGAATGCGCGTTGGCGCAGGCGAAGGAGGCCGCGGTGAAGACGGCCAGGCCGCACCAGTAGACGCGCTTGTAGCCGAGGATATCGCCGAGCGAGGCCAGCGGCAGCAGCGAGACGGTGACCGCCAGCACATAGGCGGTGACGACCCAGATCGCGTCCGAGGGCGGGATCGCCAGTTCCCTGGCGATCGAGGGCAGCGCCACGTTGACGATCGCCGAATCCAGCACCGCCATGGTGAGAGCGATGGCGATGGTGAGGAAGGCCAGGGCGCGTTGAGGATTGGGCAGGCCATCCGTGGCGGCGGCGTTCATGGGAGACTCGCAACAAACAAGGCCCGGCCAGGCTGGACGCCGGCCGGGTGAAATGAAAAGCGGAAAGAGGCGGCCGGCCCTTGCGGAGCCGGCCACCCTGCATAAACACGTCCCTTATGCGCGCGGCATGCCCGCAGGTGAAGCGCTTATGCCGCGAGGCTGGGTTGACCGCGCCACATTGCCGCTCAGTCCTCGCCCGGTCAGTCCTCGCCCGGTCAATCCTGGCTTTTGCCGCCGACGATGTCGCGCGCGGCCCGGTCGATGATCGTGCGCACGCGCTCGGCCTCGGCCGGGGTCCACGGACCGCGGCGCATGTGCAGGGCATGTTTCAGCGTGCGATAGGCCTCGCGCACCATGTCCGGCGTCGAATGGCCGGCGAAGGCACTGGCGGCGAGGTCCATCCGGGCCATGACGCCGTCCACCGCATCGCGGTTCTGCGCCAGGAACGCCTCGCCTTCGGGGGTGATGGCATAGAGCTTCTTGGTGCCCGAGGAGGCTTCGCCCCGGATGTGGTCCTGCTCCTCCAGCAGGGTCAGCGTCGGGTAGACCGCGCCGGGGCTCGGCGCATAGGCGCCGCCGAACTTCTCCTCGATGGCGCGGATGAGGTCGTAGCCGTGGCGCGGCTTCTCGGCGATCAGCGCGAGGATGACGAGGCGCAGGTCCCCGTGGCCGAAGACGCGGCCGCCGCGCCCGCCGAACCAGCCGCCGCGGCCGAAGAACTCGCCGCCGCCTTCGTCGCCGAAGCCGCCGTCGCGTCCGCGGCGCCCGCCCGGGGCGCAGCCATGTTCGCGTCCCCTGCCCCATCCGCGGAAGCTCTCGCGGTCCCCATGGCCTTCATGATGTCGTCCAAACATTCGATATACCCTTATGTGAGTCTTAAGATGATTCTTAAGATATATCGAAATTCGAATTGCGCAAGTGGTTTTTGCGGGCCTCTTGCGGAACCGTCGCGGATCGCCGGGCCCTGGCGCGCTGCAGCTCTTTCAGCAGGCGGCGACGGCGGGGCTGACCGCAGCCCGGTCCCGGCGTCCCTGCCGGCCTGCCGATCGGCGAGCGAAACCCGGCCCGTGCCTTTTGATCCTCGCCGTCGCCATGGGCGAGCGAGCCGCCGTCCGGCGCCCGATTGCGGACGGCAGGAAAGACCGCCCGCGCGGGAACCGGCGCATACTTCGCCCGCCTCAAGTATAACGGCATCACTGGTCACCGACTACTTAGTGACTGAGCAAGAATACCGCGAGGAAACGGGAGACCTCACCACGGTAACATATTACGTTCCCGCCTGCAGCACCGCACACTTGCCCCGAAATTCCTCGTGATGCTGCCGGTGGGGCGTCCGACATCTCACCTGCTCAGCGCATCCCCGAAGAACTCCGGCGCCTATATTGTCGAACATTAAGGGAGATATGCTTCGGGTATAAAAGTATCACTTGTACGTGAGCCGAAGGGATTACGTCCTCGCGGAGGAACTTCTGCGTCAGACGCTTGTTATCGCAACGGAATGCAATCTCTGGGACGTGAAAGTGCGTGGCTGCATAAGCGGAAGCAATAAGCCGCAGGGTTCATCCCTCGATCGAAGCATCGGGGATTCCAACGAATATCAAGGAGGCCAATCATGATCGATCGCAAGCAAAGCAACTATCCGAAGATGGCATTACTGGCAGGCTGCGTGACGGCGCTTCTTGCAGCCGGTCCCGCCTTTGCGCAGCTCAGCGGCCATGGCCACGGCCATGCCGGCAATGGCGCCGGGGGAGCCGTCGGCGGCCTCGGCAACGCGGTGGGAGGCACGGTGGGGGCCGTGGGCGGCGCGCTCGGCGGCACTCATGTCGGCGTCAACGCCAATGTCGGCGGCCTCGCCGGCGTCAACAGCAACACCTCGCTGAATAGCGGCGGCCTGCATTCCTTCACCAGCGCCCGCGTCGGCGATGCCGCGAATGTCGGGGTCGGGGCCTCCTCGTCCTCCACCGGCGGCACGAATGTCGGGGTCGGAGCCAACGCCCTCGGCAGCAATGGCGTCAATGCCGGCGCCGGGGTCTCTCTGGGCGGCAGCAGCGGCGGCGCCAATGCGGGCGTCGGCGTCAGCGTCGGCTCGATCGGCACCGGCGCGGGCGTCGGTATCGGCGACGGCGGCAATCCCGGAACGCCGGGCACGCCTGGTACGCCCGGGACCCCCGGCACGCCCGGACTTCCCGGCATATCGAGCCAGTTCAGCCAGATGAGCAGCGGCGATCGCGCGCTCATGAAGAAGCGCTGCGTGGCGATCATGAATTCGTCGAACGAGTATGACGACCAGCTCGTCAAGCTCTGCCGGATGCTGGCCTCGCTCTGACCGAACCGCGATAGAGCCGGCGGCGATGTCCTCGCTTCAGGGCGTCGCCGCCGGGCCCCTTGCCCGCTTTCGGCATCGGGAGCCGGTTGCTGCGTTTCGCGGTGCCCTGACGATCCCGGTTCCGCCGACCCGCAAAATGCCTTATTCGGCCGCCTCTTCCACCACGCCCAGCCGCATCCGCTTGGCAAGGGTGGAGCGCGTCTGCGCATAGTTCGGCGCCACCATCGGATAATCCGGCGGGAGGCCCCATTTGGCGCGGTATTCCTCCGGCGTCATGTTGAAGGCAGTGCTCAGATGGCGCTTCAGCGACTTGAAAGGCTTGCCGTCCTCGAGGCAGAAGATGAAATCCGCCGTCACCGACTTCTTGACCGGCACCGCCGGTACCGGCCTTGCGTCGGTGGCATCGACGGGTTCGCCCCTGGCCATGCGGGCCAGGGAAGCATGCACGTCGGCCAGCACCTTCGGCAGGTCCGCCTGTTTCAGCGGGTTGTTGGACACGTAGGCCGCAACGATGTCCGCCGCGAGGCTGATGCTGCTATCCTGCACTGTCAGATCTCCTGTTCGCAATGATGTGAGTGGAAGGCGAGGACCTCGACCTGGCGTCCGGGCTTGCGCCGGAATGGGCCGACATCGGCTCGCGGAGGATCACCGCCTCCCGCAACGGGCCTCACCATCCCGTCGGGAGAAGAACGGCCGGTGGCATCGCTTTGCTGCGCATGGGCGCCCGGAAGCTCGCCGCAGCCCGCACAGGCGGGCGGGAGAGCCGAGGCCATTGCGAGAGGAGCGAAGCCCCGGACCGCGATCGCCGCGAACGCCAAAGCGAGAACCGCGGCCACGATGATATAGAGGCGCGCAGGCGCGGCGATGCCGGCGGAGAGACGCACCTCACTGCCGAGACGGCGGTAACTGTTCCTGATCGTCCGACCGACGCTGCTCATCGTAGGAATCCATCCTCTCGACAAGCCTTTGCCAGATTCGGGATTCAGCCGACAGAAACGAGATGGAACGATTCAGCACGAAATGGAACTAAAGGGAACGAAAACTGTTGCGTCGGCGCAACAATCGATATTTTATTAGCTCCGTTGCAGTATTCCCCGGTCTTCCTCGCTCGGCGCCGGCAGAATCGGCAGGATGATTCTCACCGTCGTGCCCTTCCCCGCCACGCTGTCGATGACGACCTTTCCGCCATGGGCGGTGGCGATACGGGAGACCAGCGACAGGCCCATGCCGGATCCTTCGACGCTCTGGGCGTTGGAGCCGCGGACCGAACGGGCGAGCACGCCCTCGATCTCGCCCGCGGGAATGCCGATGCCTTCGTCGCTGACCGCGATGGTCACCGCTCCCTCCTCCACCGAGCAGGAAAGCACGACCGGCGAGGCGCCGGCCAGGGCGGAGAACTTCGCCGCATTCTCCAGCAGGTTGATGATCGCGATCCCCAGCATCTCCGCATCGGCCATCACGCTCGCGCCCTCCGCCTCCGGCGCGATCACCAGGACGATCTCGGGGCCCCTCAGCAGGTCGCGGCCGCGGGCGGCCGCCGCCGCCGCGATCTGGCGCAGCGATGTCCGGACGAGAGCGGGCTGGAACGAGGGCCCCTGAAGCCGGCTGCGCGTCAGGTTGATCTCCAGGATCTCCACCAGCCGCGCGATGGCACGGCGCACGCGGTCGAGCCGGCTCCGGTTGGCACCGTCATGCGCCGGCAGGCTGAGGCCGACGCTGTCGATGTTGGAGCGGATGGCGGCGAGCGGCGTGCGGTATTGATGCGAGATCACCTCCATGAAGCGGACCTGCTGCTGCTGCGCCTCGAGTTCGGCGCGCAGGGCCTCCTCCGCGACCTTCTTCGCCGCGGCGAGCTGGCGCGTCTTCTCCACCACCATCACATTGGCCCGCTGCTCGGCCGCCTGCGCGGCGATCAGCGCCTGCTTGCTCATGATCCGGTTCATGGCCTCGGCGGCGCGAAGGCGGACGGCGAGCGCCCCGGTCAGCAGCAATGTCTGCACCAGCACGCTGACCGCATAGCTATGGGCGGTCCAGTTCGGCATCGACGCGATGCTGTAGCGTTGCGACAGGGTGATCGCCAGGCCGAGCCACAGGATGGAGAAGGCGGCCGCATGCAGGCGCGTGCCGACCCCTTCTTCGTTCGCGCTGCGGATCGCCTGCACCATCGCGAGCGTGGCGGCGAGAATGATGACGATGCCGCCATAGGGCGCAAAGACGAGTTGCCGGTTCAGGAGGACGAAGGGCACGCCGAGGAGGCCGGTCGCCGCCGCGCCCATGAAGATCCAGTACATCACCGGCGCCCGCCGGCGCGTCTCCAATATGCTGGCGATCATGAGAGCGCCGGAAAAGAGGCCGAACCAGCCGGAGCAGCCGGTGAACAGGTCGTTATATCGGCCGCCCTCCGGAAACAGCAGCATCCGCGACAGGCCGAGATTGCCGAAATAGACCAGCATCGCGCCGACGGAGCTCAGGGCGAGCAGGAGATAGGAGGCCCGCCGGTCGAAATGATAGAAGACGAGCTGGATGGTCACCAGCACGGCCATGCCGCCGAACCAGAAGCCATAGGCCAGGGCCTCGAGCGTGGACTTCAGCGTGTGGCTGTCGGTGGAATAGAGCGAGGAGGACAGATTCAGCGAGGAATTGATGGTTGCGACGCGGATATAGACGAGCTTCGTCTCGCCGGGCGCCGGCTCCAAGGCCACGACATTGTCGAGCCCCGATATGGCGTCCGCCAGCGGCTTGTGGTCCCCCATGGCAAACAGGGCGAAATCCGCGGCGGCGACGCCCGGGCGATAGGGGCCGACATAGACGTCCATGATGTCGACGAAATTGGGCTTGAGGGACAGCAGCGCCGTCTGCAGCCCGACCGAGCCCCGGATGGCGAACCGCACCCATGCGGCACGGCGGGTATAGCCGAGATTCAGCTCCTGCCCGGCGAGCGGCTGGAACTGACGGGTCGCCTGCTCGCCGAGGACATCGGACAGATGCAGCGCGCGGGAGGGATCGATCAGCACCTCCATATGCCCTTGGAGCGACAGCATGCCGGAAAAGCCGGGGGGAATCGTGACCGGCGGCGGAATCCGCAACGCCTCGCCGCCGGCCTGCGCGCTTCCGGCCAGCAGGCATAGGGTCATCGCGACCAGATGCAGGAGGACCATGACATACCGGCCCCACGACATTCCGCCTCCGCGCTCGGCGTCCAAATCAATCCCCCTTGGCGGCGTCCGGACAGGCCCGAAGCGCTATCGCATTTCGGCGCGACCGTCATCCCCTATCGCCGGCCGTCGCTATAGCGCCGGCTGTCGCCAGCGCCGGCTTGACGCATGGTGCTCTCGGCGCGAGGATGCATTCGGCGGCCTGAAGCGCTCCGAGCCGGCTCGGCGATGATCCGAGACCGCACCGCCATCGTAATGCAATCGTCAATGCAATGAAAAATCCATTCCCCCGTCGCGCGATTGATTCACCGTAGTATTTGCACGCATGCCGCCGAAATCCGATCCGCCCCAGCCCCCGCCCCGCTCCGGGCAGCCCACACGCGTCGTCCTCGTGGAGGACGATCACGATCTGAGGCAGGGGCTCGCCGAGTATCTGCGCCTGAGCGGCATCATGGTCGTCGACGTCGCCTCGGCCGCGGCCCTCTACAAGGCTCTCAGGCGGGAGGATTTCGACATCGTCATTCTCGACGTCAACCTGCCCGATATCAGCGGCTTCGAGCTCGCGCGAGACCTGTCGGCCGAACGGCGCACGGGCGTGATCATTCTGACGGCGCGCACCAGCCGGGAGGACAGGATCCAGGGCTATGCCGAGGGGGCCGATCTTTATCTGACCAAGCCGGTCGACGGCGAGGAACTGGTGCTCGCCGTCAGGAATCTCGCCCGGCGCGTGCATCAGGCCGATCCCGCCTCCGAGGAGAGGCCGGCTGTCGAGACCGCCCGCACCCCGCCGGACAAGCCTTGGCGGCTCGAATTGCGCCATTACCGCCTGATCTCGCCGGAGGGCCATGCCATTCCGCTTTCCGGGCGGGAGGTGATGCTGATGGAGCATCTGGCGCATGCCCAGGGTGCCACCGTCGCGCGCTCGACGCTGGCGACCCTGCTCGGCTACGACATACGCAGCCCGGAAAGCCGCGGCCTCGACGCGGTGCTGCGCCGCTTGCGCCACAAGGCGCTCGAAAACGGCAGCGAGTTGCCGCTGCATGCCATCCATTCCGTCGGCATCCGCTTCTCCGGCCCCCTGAGCATCGTCTGAGCTCCCCGGCGCGAAGGGATGCCGCCCCCACGTGAGGCGAGGTGACGCGCGTGCCCGTGTTGCCGCCGGCGGGCGGGTGCGATAAGCGTGCCCGATGTCGACAGGTCCAGTCACGCCGGACGGGGAAGTCTTCGCCACCGAGCGCGACCCCCGCCTGCGTCTGATCATCCCGGCGGTGGTCGCGGTGGCGTTCCTGATGGAACAGCTCGATTCCACCATCATCACCACCGCCATACCCGAGATGGCCAGGAGCCTCGACACGACGCCGCTGCGCATGAACCTGGCGATGACGACCTATGTGCTGACGCTGGCGGTGTTCATCCCCGTCAGCGGCTGGTTCGCCGACCGCTTCGGCGCCCGCCGGATCTTCGCCCTGTCGCTCCTGATCTTCACCGTCAGCTCGGCCTTTTGCGGCCTCGCCGAAAACCTGCCGATGCTGCTGGTGATGCGCGTCATGCAGGGGCTCGGCGGCGCCATGATGACGCCGGTCGGCCGGCTGATCCTGCTGCGCAGCTTCCCGCGCAGCCAGCTCGTCACCGCCATGACCTACATGACGCTGCCGGCGATCGTCGGCCCGGTCATCGGCCCGCTGCTCGGCGGCTTCCTGACGCATTATCTCTCCTGGCGCTGGATCTTCTACGTCAACCTGCCCTTCGGCGCGCTCGGCATCGCCATGGCGCTGCGCTATGTCGGCGACATCTACGGGGACGCCGCCACCCGGTTCGATTTTCCGGGCTTCCTGATGGTGGGCACCGGCGTGGCGCTGCTGCAGTTCGGCATCGAGAATATCGGGCGCCCCACCATTCCCGTGCCGATGATCGGCGCCGTCGTCCTGCTCGCCGTGCTGCTCCTGCTGTGGTTCGGCCGCTATGCGCGCCGCGTCGCCGCCCCCGCCGTCGATCTCACGCTGTTCCGCCTGCGCTCCTTCTGGGTCGGCACGCTGGCGGGCGGGGTCTGCCGCATCGGCATGAACGGCGTGCCCTTCGTGCTGCCGCTGATGCTGCAGGTCGGCTTCGGGCTGAGCCCGATCGAATCGGGGTCGCTGACCTTCGTCATGGCGCTCGGTGCCCTGCTGGTGCGGCCGGTGTCCAAGCACATGCTGCGCCTGTTCGGCTTCGACCGCGTGCTGTTCTGGAGCGCGGTGTTCGGCGCGGCGGTCACCGCCGGCTTCGCCTTGATCGGGCCTGACACGCCGCACTGGATCATCATCATCCATGTCGTCGTCTTCGGGCTGGCGCGGGCCTCGCAATTCATGACGTCGAACACGCTTTCCTATGCCGACATGCCCTCCGCCCAGCTCAGCCGGGCCACCAGCCTCGGCGGCGTGCTCCAGCAGCTCAGCGTCAGCTTCGGGGTCTCGGTGGGTGCGATGCTGCTCGGCGTCGTCACCTGGGACGGCTCGCCGCTGACGCCGCAGCGCTTCCATGAAGTCTTCCTGCTGATGGCCGTCATCCCCCTGCTGTCCCTGCCCGGCTTCCTGCGCCTGCGTCCGGAGGACGGCATGGAAGTCAGCCGGCATCGCGGCCGGGCGCTGCGCGGCTAGCGCATTTTCCAGAAAAGTCGATCGGCTTTTCGAAAAAAATGCGCCGAAGGCAGGCGGGGGCAAAACTGCGCCTTTGCTCCGGAGAACGGTTCCTCCGGACGACACCGCCGCCGATCGGGCTGCCACGGCCAGGCGCAGAGTCGGCTCTCTTGATCGAGATCAACGCCAGGCGGGCGTCGCGTCGGCACCGTGCCGCCTGAGTTCTCGCGGACACGGCTGATGAAAGAGCACGATACGGCTTCATTCCTGAAGCCGGCGAGTGCATCTCCTCGGCCGCGCCGCGGCAGCGCTTTTTGGGCCCCCCCTCACAGTCAGAGGCCGATCGTGACGACCATCCAGAGCAACGACGCGAAGCCTTCATGGCGGCATAAGGCCGGGAGGATCCTTCTCATCCTCGTCGTCATACTGGCAGCCGGGGCCGGGGGCGCCTGGTACTGGTGGCACAGCCAGCAGGGCAAGCTGCCCGAGGGGCTCGTGTCGGGGAACGGGCGTATCGAATCCAATCAGGTCGACATCGCCGCGAAGTCGGCGGGCCGGGTCCGGGACGTGCTGGTCCAGGAAGGCGATCTCATTTCGACGGGCCAGGTGCTCGCCCATATCGACACCACGGAGCTGCAGGCGGAGCGCGCCAAATATGTCGCCGACACGGCTTCCCAGGAAGCCTCGATGCTGGAGGCGAAGGCCACCGTCATGCAACGGCAGGCGGAACTGACCCTCAAGGAAGCCAATCTTCGCCGCGCGCTGAATCTCGTCGTCACGGGAGCGGTCAGCCAGGAGAACCGTGACCAGGCGCAGAGCGAACGTGATGCGGCGCGCGCCGTCCTCGAAGCCGCGAAAACGAGCGTGACCGCGCAGGAGCGGTCGGTCGCGGCCGCCCAGGCGCTCGTCGACCAGACCGACGCGCAGATCGCCGATGCCACCCTTGTGGCGCCGGTGCGGGGGCGCATCCTCTATCGCCTCGCCGAGCCCGGCGAAGTCGTTTCGGCGGGCGGCAAGGTCCTCACGGTCGTCGACCTCTCGGAGATCTACATGGAAATCTACCTGCCCTCCCAGCAGGTCATGCGGATACCGATCGGGTCGCAGGCGCGCATCGTGCTGGACGGCGCCGATTTCGCCATTCCCGCCAAGGTGAGCTTCGTATCGCCCGATGCCCAGTTCACGCCCAAGCAGGTCGAAACCCGCAGCGAGCGCGACAAGCTGATGTTCCGGGTCAAGCTACGCCTGCCGCCCAGCCTCGTCGAGCGTCACCTCGAACAGGTGAAGACGGGCACCCGCGGCACCGGCTATGTGCGCCTCGATCCGACCCCGCCCGATTGGCCGGACTTCCTGCAAAAACGCTTCCAGGGCGATCCTCTCGATGCGGGGGATTGACGATGGCGGCTTCCCAGCCCCTGATCGCCCAGATCTCCGGCGCCACGCACGACTATGGCAAGATCCGAGCGCTCGACAATGTATCCCTCGAACTGCCGAGCGGCCGGATGGTCGGCGTCATCGGCCCCGACGGTGCCGGAAAGTCCACGCTTCTCGGCCTGATCGCCGGAGCCCGAAAGCTGCAGGCCGGATCGGTCACGGTGCTCGGCGGCGACATGGCAAAGGCGCGGCATCGCCAGTCCGTCTGTACGCGCATTGCCTATATGCCGCAGGGGCTGGGAAAGAATCTCTATCAGGAGATCAGCGTCAGCGAGAACCTGACCTTCTTCGGAACGCTCTTCGGCCTGTCCGCGTCGGAGCGGGACGCGCGCATCCACCGCCTGGCGGCCGCCACCGGCCTGCTCCCCTTTCTCGACAGGCCTGCCGGAAAGCTGTCGGGCGGCATGAAGCAGAAGCTCGGCCTGTGCTGCGCGCTCATTCACGACCCCGATCTCCTCATTCTCGACGAGCCGACGACGGGGGTCGACCCGCTGTCACGCCGGCAGTTCTGGACGCTCATCGGCGATCTGCGGCACGAGCGGCCGACGATGAGCGTCGTGGTCTCCACCGCCTATATGGATGAGGCGAGCTATTGCGATCAGCTCATCGTCATGGATCACGCCCGCGTGCTCGCCTCCGGTACGGCGGAGGAACTCCGCGCAAGGACCGGCGAACAAGACCTCGAAGCCGTCTTCGTCGCCCTGCAGCCGGGACAGAAATCGCAATCCCGGCGCCTCGTCATTCCCCCCCGCAAGCCGAGCACGGAGGCTCCGGTCATTGTCGCGAGGAATTTGACATTCCGGTTCGGCAGCTTCACCGCCGTCGACCGCGTCAGCTTCACCATCGAGCGCGGAGAAATCTTCGGCTTCCTCGGCTCGAACGGCAGCGGCAAGACCACGACCATGAAGATGCTGACCGGACTTCTGGCGCCCACCGAGGGGGAGGCCGAGGTTTGCGGCAGGCCGGTCGATGCCAGCGACCTGTCGATCCGCCGGCGCGTCGGCTTCATGTCGCAATCCTTCTCGCTCTACGGCGAGCTCACGGTGCGGCAGAACCTTCTTCTTCATGCACGGCTCTTTCATCTGGCCGCGGACCAGGTCAAGGACCGTATCGCCAGCCTCCTGGCCGATGTCGGTCTCGTCGATTATGCCGATGCGCAAGCCAATTCGCTCCCGCTCGGGGTGCGGCAACGTCTTTCCCTGGCCGTGGCGATCGTGCACGACCCCGAGCTGCTGATCCTGGACGAGCCCACCTCGGGGGTCGATCCGCAGGCGCGCGACGAATTCTGGCGCCTGCTGGCCGATCTCTCCCGAAGCCGCAACGTCACGATCTTCGTCTCCACGCATTTCATGGGCGAAGCGATGCGGTGCGACCGCATCTCCCTGATGCATGCGGGCCGCGTCCTCATCTGCGACACCCCGCAAAACGTCATCGCCTCCAAAGGCGGCACCGATCTCGAAGAGGCGTTCATCGCCTATATCGAGGACGCCGAGGCCTCCTCGTCCGCGCCCAAAGCGGCGGCGCCCCCGGCGGAGACCCTGCAGAAAGTCGAAGTATCGTCCGGCCGCTCGACCTTCATGCCCGCGCGCCGCATCCTCGCTTATGCCAAGTGCGAGACGCTGTCGCTGATGCGCGATCCGGTAAGGCTCGCCTTTGCCTTCCTCGGCTCCTTCATCATGCTGCTGATCTTCGGCTACGGCGTTTCCAGCGACGTGACCAATCTCAGCTACGCGGCGTTCGACCACGACAACACGCCGGAGAGCCGGTCCTATCTCGCCAATTTCTCGAGTTCGACATATTTCATCGAAAAGGGGGCGATCCACAGCCTCGATGAAATGGAACAGCGCCTGAAGTCGAACGACATCACGCTCGCCATCGAGATTCCGCCGAATTTCGGCCGCCTCGTGGAGCGCGGCTCCGATTGGCAGGTCTCGGCCCTGATCGACGGCGCCAACACCTCGCGGGCCGCCACCATCGAGGGCTATGTCCAGCAGGCGCACAATCTCTTCTCCGATCAGAGAGACCGGGAGTCCAGCGCTCCGGCGAGCTCCGATCCGACGACCAGCCTCATGGTCCGCTACCGGTACAACCCGACGGCCGAGAGCATCTATTCGATCGGACCGTCCGTGCCGGGCATGCTGCTCATGATGTTTCTCGCCATTCTCATGGCCGTCAGCGTCGCCCGCGAAAAGGAGATCGGCACGATCACGAACTTCTACGCCACGCCCACGACGCGGCTGGAGTTCCTGATCGGCAAGCAGCTGCCCTATGTCGGCGTCGGCATGATCAACTTCCTCCTGATGACCGCGACCGTGCTGTTCCTCTTCGAGGTCCCGCTCAAGGGCGACGGTCTCGCCCTCGCCCTCGGCGCGCTTCTCTACGTGGCGGCGGCCACCGGCTACGGGCTCTTCATCTCGACCTTCACGTCGAGCCAGGTCGCGGCGGTGTTCGCGGGAGCGGTGTTGTCGATGCTGCCGACCATGCAGTTCTCCGGCATGATGCAACCCGTCTCGACCCTGGAGGGCGGTGCGCGCGTGATGGGGTGGCTCTGGCCCACCAGCTACTACGTGCATATGAGCGTCGGCGCCTTCACCAAGGGGCTCGGCTTCAGCGACATGGCGACCGATCTGCTGGCGCTGTCCCTCTTCGGTCCGGCCTTTCTGCTGCTGTCGATGCTTCTTTTGCGCAAACAGGAGAAATAAGGTGCAGAGCCTCTCCAACATATTCTGGCTCGGCACCAAGGAGTTGCGCGCCCTTTCCAAGGACCTGATGATGATCCTCTTCATCATCTATTCCTTCGGCATCAGCATCTATACGCAGTCGACCGGAGCCGGCGAGACCGTCAACAACGCCTCCGTGGCGATCGTTGACGAGGACAATTCCAGCCTCTCGCGCTCGATTGCGGGGCTTTTCTATCCCCCCTACTTCCAGACGGCCAAAATGATCGACGCGGCTGATATCGATCGCGCTTTGGACAAGGGGCTCTACACCCTGATCATCGTCATTCCTCCCCGCTTCGAGGCGGATGTGCGGAAGGGGCGCGATACCGAAGTCCAGGTCAACGCGGACGCCACCGCCGTCCAGCAGGCGTCCCTGGGCGCGGGCTATATCGAGAATATGGTGACCGACGAGGTCAAGCGTTACCGGCAGGCCATGGAGCAGACCACGGGACTGTCCTCCACTCTCGTCATCCGCCGTGCCTTCAATCCGAACGGCACGCAATCCTGGTTTCGCGCCATCGTCAGCCTTGCCGATCAGATGTCGATGCTGATCATCATCCTGACCGGCGCGGCGCTCCTGCGCGAGCGCGAGCACGGCACGATCGAGCATCTGCTGGTCATGCCGCTGACGGCCTTCGAGATTGCGCTCGCCAAGGTCTGGTCGAACGGGCTGGTGATCATCATAGCCTTCGCCTGCTCTCTTCTATTCGTGGTCGAGGGCCTCCTCGACGTTCCGATCGCCGGCTCGCGCGGTCTCCTCCTGCTCGGGACCATCCTCTACGTCTTCGCCACCGCGGCGATCGGCATCTTCCTCGGCACGCTCGCCCGCACCATGGCGCAATTCGCCCTTCTGATGATGATGACGGTGATGCCGATGATGATGCTGTCGGGCGGCATGTCGCCGATCGAGAGTCAGCCGCAATGGGTCCAGTATGTGACGTGGTTTTTCCCGTCGCGGCACTATGTCAGCTTCATGCAGGCGATCGTCTATCGAGGCGCCGGTCTCGACATCGTGTGGAAGGAATTCGTGACGGTGCTGGTGATGGGCGTGACGTTTCTCGGGTTGAGCCTGGTGCTTTTCCGTAAGTCCGTCGCATCCTTGCGATAGGGCGTGAAAAGGCCGGGGCGCAGTCGGGAACCCGGATGCCCCTCGCGCCACCGGCTGCGACCGGAGAAACGCCCTCGCGTCTGGCGGCGCCCGCTCGGCTCAGGCCCACCACGCCTCCGCCGCCATGGTCCGCGTGCCGGTATCGCTCTCGACGTGAAGCGCGAGGCCGTCCGCCGTCGTGGTGCTCCCGAGAACGAAGGCCTGGCCGCCGATCAGGGGCGCCATCCCCCTGAAGCTGAAACGATCGGGGCACCGGCCATGCAGGCGCGCGGCGCGGTGGAGCAGCAGCGTCGCCTGCAGAGGGCCGTGGACGACGAGCCCGGCATAGCCTTCGACATCGCGGGCATAGGCCAGGTCGTAATGGATGCGGTGGCCGTTGAAGGTCAGGGCGGAATAGCGGAACAGCGCGACGGGGCCGGCTTCGAGCACGTCCTGGCCGGGCGCGAACGGCCGGGTTTCGGCGGTCGCGGCGGCCGGCGCTCCGCCGTCGCGATAGACGATGTCCTGCCGTTCCGAAACGGCGAGGCCCCGTTCGGTCTCGTAGCGATGCGTCACGCCGACGAAGCACAGCCGGCCGCTGCGTCCCTGCTTCATGACGATATCGGCGACCGTGGAACGCCGCTTCACCCGGTCCCCGGTGAGAAGCGCGTCATGGAAGGTCGCGCTGCTGCCGGCCCACATCCGCCGCTGCAGCGGGATCGGCGGCAGGAAGCCGCCGCGCGCCGGGTGCCCGTCCGGGCCGAGGCCGGATTGCCGGGCGATCGGCGGGGCGAGGCACCAATGGATGCCGAGCGGCGCCGGCTGCCCCGCATATGCCGCCGCGTCGAGATCCAGCACCGCCGCCAGCCCTGCCGAGAGCCGGGGCGCGATCACGTCGTCGGCTTCCTCCGACGAGCCGATCCAGTCCCGCCATGCCTCTTCCGTCCCCAATGCCTCTTCCGTCCCTAATGCCTTTTCCGTCCCCATGCCTCAATCCTCCAGCCCGAGTTGCGCCCTGATCTGCCGGCTGTGCGATCCGAGCGCCGGCACCGGCCCATAATCGCGGGCGTGCGAGGCGAAACGGGCCGCGGGCGCGGGCAGGCGCTGATCGCCTTCCGCCAGTTCGACCGAGATGCGGTGCAGATGCGGATGGCGGGACAGCGCCGCCATGTCGTTGATGTCCGCAAACGCGATCTCCGCCTTCTCCAGCCGGGCGATCAAGGCCGGACGTTCCGTCGAGGCGAAGACCGCCCCGACCAGACCGTCGGTCTCGCCACGATTCGCCACCCGCAGCGTGTTGGTGGCGAAGCGCGGATCGGAAGCCGCCCCCGGCTGTAGCAGGACGTCCCGGGCGAATTCGGCCCATTCGCGGTCGTTCTGCACGGCGATGAGGACATCGGGGCCGTTGCGCGTGCGGAAGGCGCCATAGGGGGCGATCGAGGGATGCGCCAGGCCGATCCGCCGGGGCGGCGTGCCGGCCTCGTGCAGCAGCAGCGGCACGGTCAGCCATTCGGCGATGACGTCGAACATGGCGATGTCGATCGCATCGCCCTCGCCCGTCCGGCCGCGCCGCAGCAGCGCCTCCAGGATGGCGGCATGGGCGGTCGCGCCGGTGGCGATGTCGACGACCGAAAAGCCGACCCGGCTCATGCTGTCCGCGGTGCCGGTCAGCGAGGCGAGCCCGGACTCGGCCTGGACCAGGAGGTCATAGGCCTTGCGCCGGGCCAGCGGCCCCTGCTCGCCATAACCCGAGATCGAGCAGAACACGACCATGGGGAACTGCTCGCGCAGGCTGGCGATCGACAGCCCCATGCGGTCGAGCGCACCGGGCTTGAGATTCTGCACGAACACGTCGGCGCCGCCGATCAGGCGGCGCAGGGCCAAGCGCTCCTCCGGCCGGCGCAGGTCGAGCACGACCGACTTCTTGCCCCGGTTCAGCCAGACGAAATAGCTGCTCTGCCCCTTGGCCGCGCCGTCATAGCCGCGGGCGAAATCGCCTTCCGGCCGCTCGATCTTGATGACGGTGGCGCCGGCATCGGCGAGCCGTGCGGTGCAGAACGGCGCCGATACCGCCTGCTCCAGCGAGACGACGGTCAATCCTTCGAGCGGTTTCATCGTCGCCTCAATAGGAGCGGGGCATGCCGAGGACATGCTCGGCGAGGTAGCTGAGGATCAGGTTGGTCGAGATCGGCGCGACCTGGTAGAGCCGGGCCTCGCGGAACTTGCGCTCGACGTCATATTCCTCGGCGAAGCCGAAGCCGCCATGGGTCTGCACGCAGGCCTCGGCCGCCGCCCAGGACGCCTCCGCCGCCAGCATCTTGGCCATGTTCGCCTCCGCGCCGCAATCCTCGCCGGCCTCGAACAGCGCCGTCGCCTGCGCCACCATGAGTTCGGCCGCACGCATCTGGGCATAGGCGCGGGCGATCGGAAACTGCACGCCCTGGTTCCGGGCGATCGGTCGGCCGAACACTTCGCGCTCCCGGCCATAGGCGACGGCCTTGTCGACGAACCATTTGGCATCGCCCACGCATTCGGCGCCGATCAGGATGCGCTCGGCGTTCATGCCCGAGAGGATGTAGCGAAAGCCCTTCCCCTCCTCGCCGACGAGGGCGTCGGCCGGAATCGGCACGTCGTCGAAGAACACTTCGGTGGTCGCATGGTTCATCATCGTCCGGATCGGCCGGATGGCCATGCCGTTCCCGAGGGCCTCCTGCATGTCGATGAGGAAGACCGAAAGCCCGTCCGTGCGCTTCGCCCCCTCGGACTTCGGCGTCGTGCGCGCCAGCAGCAGCATCAGGTCCGAATGCTCGGCCCGCGACGTCCAGATCTTCTGTCCCTTGACGATGTAGCGGTCGCCCTCCCGCCGCGCGAAGGTCCGGATCGAGGAGGTGTCCGTGCCGCTGGCCGGCTCGGTGACGCCGAAGGCCTGCAGGCGCAGCCCGCCGCTGGCGATCGCCGGCAGATAGCGCGCCTTCTGCGCCGCGCTGCCATGGCGCAGCACCGCGCCCATGACATACATCTGCGCATGGCAGGCGGCGCCGTTGCAGCCGGCGTGCTGGATCTCCTCCAGGATGGCGGCCGCGCCCGACAGCGGCAGGCCGGCGCCGCCATATTCCTCGGGAATCAGCGCCGCGAGATAGCCCGCCTCGGTCAGCGCCTTCACGAAAGCGGTGGGATAGGCCCGCTCCCGGTCGAGCTCGCGCCAATATTCGCCGCCGAAGCCGGCGCATAGTTTTTTAACCTCGGCCCTGATCTCGGCATAATCGGCACCGGGCGTGCGATAGGTCGCCATGACATCCCCCATCGAAGACCGGCGTTATGGAAGCCCCCGCTCGTCGCGGGCAGAGGGTTTGTCGCACTTTCTGTTATGCCGTGCGGGCATGGCCCGGGCAAGCCTGCAACGAATGGACTGGCTGCAACGAAGGGACTGCCCGCAATGAAGGGACGCGGCGGCGCCGTCCTGCAACCGGGCGGAAATTGTCATCGGCCGGGCGGTATCTTAAGAACGTCGCGATGAAAGCATGAGGCACCGGCATGGTCGCAAGCGCAGACGCCACCGTCGATCTCGATCGCTATTGCGAGCGCATCCTCTATTCCGGGCCCCTTCGCCCCACCCACGCCACGCTGTCGGATCTGATCGAGCACCACGTCGCCGCCATCCCCTTCGAGAACATCGATGTCCTCCTCGGCCGCGGTGTCGACATTTCGGCCGGTGCCGTCGACGCCAAGCTGATCGGCGGGCGCCGGGGAGGCTATTGCTTCGAGCATAACGGCCTGTTCCGGCGGGTACTCGCCACGATCGGCTTCCGTGTCGAGCCGCTCGCGGCCCGTGTGGTGTGGATGGCCCCTGCCGATGCGCCGCCGCTGCCCCGCACGCATATGGCGCTGCGCGTCGCGCTGGAGGAGCCCTGGCTCGTCGATGCCGGCTTCGGCGGCTGCGTGCCGACCTCGCCGCTGCGCCTCGCCGACCCGGCGCCCCAGCAGACCCGGCACGAGGCGTTCCGCATCACGCCGCAGGGCAGGGAGGCGCTGGTCGAAGCCGAACTCGACGGCATCTGGCAGCCGCTCTACGTCTTATCGCCCGACGCCCTGCTCGACGTCGACTATGAGCCGCCGAACTGGTTCACCGCGACCCACCCCGCCTCGATCTTCCGCAGGGAGCTGATGGGAGCGCATACGAGCCGCGAGGCCCGCTGGACGCTGAGGAACGGGCGATTGACCGTCCGCCATCGCGACGGGCGCGTCGAACGGCGCCAACTCGACGCCGAGGGTCTCGAAACGGTGCTCGCCGGCCCCTTCGGCCTGCCGGTCGAGGCGGAATGGCGCCCCCTGCTCCATCGCATCGCCGCCACCGACACGCCGAGATGAGGGCGAGCCCAACGAAAAAAGCCCCCTCCGACGGCGGAGAGGGCCCATATTTCATTTTCGCGGGAGACCTACCGGTCGGTCATGGGCAGCGATGGGCCCGGCCATCATAGCCCATATAGGTCCCGGTCGCCCGATTGTAGGTGCGGAACCGCGCGGCGCATGATCCGCCATAGGCGTGATGATGGTGGCTGAGCGCGCTTCCGAGCATGGCGCCGGCCGCCAACCCGAAGATGCCTGCGGCGACCGCGCCGCCGCCGTCGTCATAGCCGTCGTCATAATAGCCGCCGCCGTAATAGCCGCCGCCGCCGTAATAACGGCGTCCTCCGCCGTAGAAGCGATGCCTTCCGCCATGGAAGCCGCGATTGCCGGCGAAGCCGGGATGCCGGCCGAAGCCGGGATGTCCCCCGAAGCCGTGATGTCCGCCGAAGGCATGGCCGCCGCCCCGGCCGGGCACGAAGCGGTCACGGGCTTGCGCGGAGGAGACGCCGGCACCGGCCAGGCTTCCCACGACGGTGACCGCTGCGAGCAGGGTTGCAAGTATCTTGCGCATTGAAATCGTCCTTCTACCGGATTAGAGAAATCAATCGGTAGATGAATTCCCGGATCCGTTCTCTTGTTCCGCGCGAATGAGTCGCTCACGCGATCGTGTCTTCCATCTTACCTATGGGGATGGCCCTAGCCCTTTTCAACGCGGACTTGCGCGCTGCCGCGCCTTGTCTTGACGGTAAATATAATAATTTTTTCGACGACCAATATTCACCCCCCGTTCAGATTTCTTCATCGGCGTATCGGAGCGATGCTTGAGCCTCGCTCGCATGCCTGTCGGCGGGGCGGCCTGGGAGGCCTGCGACACGTTCGAACCATCTCGGTCCGGCTCGCCACCCGAGCCTGGAACCATCGGCGGCCCGCGCGGTTCAGGTGCCAAAAGGAGGCACCGTGGTCGACGCACTGCATTTCGGGGAAGCCGGTCCGATACCCAACAATCCGGACCTGCCGGTTCTGGTCTATCGTGGCGCCTTCGGCGGCGACACGGAGGATATGGCGCGCGCCATGGAAGAACGGTTTGCCGCCAACGGGTGGCCGCCGCAATGGCGCAACGGCATCTATGCCTTCCATCACTATCATTGCGGGGGCCACGAGGTGCTCGGCATCGCGGCGGGCGAAGCGGAAGTCACCCTGGGCGGCGAGGGCGGTCGCACGCTGCCCGTCCGCAAGGGCGACGTGCTGCTCCTCCCGGCCGGCACCGGCCATCGCCGCGTGACCTCGAGCGCCGACTTCCTCGTCGTCGGCGCCTATCCTCCGGGGCAGGAAGGGGACATCCAGCGCGATGCCGCCACGCCCGGCATGAAGCGCAGGATCGCCGCGCTGCCCCCTCCGGAGAAGGATCCGGTCAGCGGCGCGCCTTTCCCGCAGCGAGCGCGGTGACGCGGTCGAACCGGAGCCTGTATTTCGCACGGAACCGAAGTCGATCGAAGGTGTTTCCTACGTCAGTGCGCCGCCCGAAGGTGGAGACGATGAATTTCGTCGGCCATATTCGAAGGGACGACGTGAATATCGAAAGCCATCTACTGTAAAGATCGCTGGAACAATTACTTCCCGGCGCGGTTGTAATGGCAACGCAGGAGGATACAGATGACCTATCAGGATTCAAACTCGAACTTTCCGGCTTCGACCAAGGGCCTCAACGGCATGGACCCCGCCGCGACCACCGACCCGATGGCGCAGACGAAGGAAAAGACCGAGAAGCTCAAGCAGAATGCGAGCGGCGTGCTCGATGATGTGCGCGATCTCGCCTCGACGGCCGCCGAAGAGGGCAAGACCTATGCCCGCACTGCGGCATCGGATGCCTCGGGCGCCTTCAAGGACGCCGTGGAATCCAACAAGACGGCCGGAGCCCAGGCCGTCGCCGATCTCGCCCGGTCCGCCAAGAACGCGGCCGACGAGATGGAAGGCCAGTCGCCGCAGATCGCAAAGATCGTGCGGAGCACGGCCGAGGGCGTCGAGAGGATTTCGACCGACATCCGCGACCGCAGCGTCGGCCAGTTGTTGGATTCGGTGACGGACTTCGCCAAGCGCCAGCCGGCCGCCTTCTTCGGCTGCGGCATCCTGGCCGGCGTGGTGCTCTCCCGGCTCATGCGGTCCTCGGACCGGTAGGGCATCTTCAGGAAATTTGATGGACCTTCCGGTTGGGAAAGTCTGTCGAAACAACAAGTTGGAGCGGATCGCGGGTCGGTGGAACCGCCCTTTGCTCCAGACCCGGCCGCGCACGCCGCCTGGTCGCCGTACCGGGACAGGCGCGACCATCTGCCTGTCCCGGACGATGCCCGCCGGCTATCCGGCATCCTCTCATTGATCCACGGAGGCGAGCATGCCTGACCAGGCGAACCGTCCGTTTCTGTCGCTCGTCGACATGGCGGGCATCGAGCTGAGATCCCAGCTCGGCCAGGAAGCGCAGCTTCTGCAGGCCGAGATGAAGGCCAAGGTCTCCGTGATCCAGTCGACCGCGCTCTATGGCGGCGTCGCGGTGTTCTGCATGGCGCTCGGCGCCATCGCGGGGACGGCGACGCTGGTGCTTTTCCTCGTCTGGCTCGGACTGGCGCCGGTGCTGGCGACGCTCGTCGTCAGCGTCGCGCTCCTGCTGGCCGGGGCGATGTTCCTGTGGCGGGCCCGCGCGCTGATGCGAGACTGGACGCTTCTCCCGGTCCGGACGATCGCCGCCGTGCGGGCCGACGTCGCCACCTTGAAGGAGGCCGTGAGCCATGTCGCATCCTGAAACTCGTCCTGACGCCGGACTTGCCGCTCTCGAAGCCGGCCTCGTCCGCAACCGGGCGGAGATCCGCGGCTCCGTCAGCGAGATCGCCCGCCGGCTGAAACCCGCCAATCTCGTCGATGCCGCCCTGGACAAGGTCTCGGGCAAGGCGACGGCGATCGCCGGCGACGCCGTGGATGTCGTCAGGCGGCATGGAGGGCAAGCGGCCCTGTTCGGAGCCGGCGCCCTCCTTGCCTTCGACATCGGCCGACGTGCGACGCAGACCCCGGCGGCACCGGCGGCCGAGACGGCGGACGGTATTGCCGAGAGCATCCAGTCGAGTCCTCCGGACACACCGACGCGCCAGGCCGATATCCTCGCCAGCGTCGGAAACCTGCCGATCGTGCTGAAATATTGGGGCGGCGGGCTCGCCGCGGCGGCCATGGGCTATTCGATCGCCAAGGCGGTTCCGGTGTCGGAAACCGAACGGCACCTCATGGGCGAGATGCCCCGGGAGCTGAAGGCGGGCGTCCAGTCGTTCTGGCGCGAACACGCCCTCGGCGCCCGGCAGGCCGGCGCGCAGGCCTTCGGGATCGCCGGCGTCGCGGCGGCGGCCCTCGGCACCATGGCGGCCCTCGCCGAGATCATGGCCGGCAACGGGCGCGGCCCCGGCAAGGCGGCCTAGCTAGGAAGACCTCGTACGCCGCAAGGACAATGACGGGCAAACTTTCATCAGGCGCCCGAGAGCAGCGGCCAAAGACCAAGCACGACCACGCCCCCCGCCGCTGCAATTTCCAGAATATGACCTATCATTTTGCGTACTCCCCCGGTTTGAACCATCACCGGCAATAGCCTTGTCCGGAGCGCCACGGCCATCAGGGGAAAAGCCGCAACGGTCACCAGCATGCCCACAGCGAAGGTCGCTGCCAAAATCAGACCGGAGCCGACAATCCCCTTCATCATGGCGTAGGACATGATGAAGGTGGTGAGCGGGCACGGCACCAGGCCGGTCGCAATGGCGAGGGCGGGAGCCGAACGGTGATCGCCACGGCGATGGGGCCGAAACGCTCGCCACAGCAACCATAGCCCCACCAGGATGATCAGAATCTGGCTTGCATGCTCCAGGGCAGGCGCCCGGCCGGCCCCCGTAATCGTCCGCTGCAGGATGGCAAACCCGAAAAGCACGAGGACGGTCGCAGACCCGACATGCGTGACGATGAGAAGGCTGCTCGATCCAATCGCGCCGAGCAGGCGGCCATCACCGGCATAATAGGAAGCCAGCACCGCCTTGCCATGACCCGGCAGAAGAGCGTGCAGCAGGCCGAAACCGAACGCTGCCGCGATCAGCGCGGGCAATCCCGCAAGCCCCACGCTGCCCACGGCGTCGAGCGTGTGAAGTGCATTTATATAAAGGCCGCGCTGCAGCGCGAAAATCGTGTCCATCAGCCTTTCCGATGCCCTGCCGGAGTGTCAGCAGTTCCGCGGCCTCTACAGCGCGCCCTCGCCCGGCGCGCCCGATGATTGAAATTCCGCGTGGATTTTGCCGTCACTGTAGGTGACGTCACAGACCAGCCGCGTCACCGTTCCCCCGTCCGGGGCGAGAACGGCTATGCACTGGCCAGTCACATCACGCGTGGTGTTGCGATCGATTATGTTGGCAACCAGCAGAAGATGCTTGTCCCGATCAAGAGGCATGCCCCCATAACCTACGAATTGCAGCGAGCCGGCAGCGGTCCGCAGGGCGTAGGCAATGCGCCCGGAATGCGCGGTGACGATGGTGGTCAGTTGATCACAGCCGACCAGCTCATTCCCAATTCTGAGGTCGACGCAGCGGCCCGGTGTAACCACCATCCGGACATCGGTATCGGCGAGCGCCGACACCAGGCCCGAGGCCGCTCCAACGACCCCGGCAGCCCAGCCTGCGAGGACCATCATCCCTTTGGCCCGGTCAGCTATCCTATGAATGGTGATGGCCTTCTGGCTCCTTCATCTCGAAATGCAGCGTCTCCTGCCGCCCGGGTACCGCCAGATGCAGTTCAGCGGTGAACTCATGCGGCTCGGCCGGCGCAAGCGTGCTCTCCAGGGTGTGATGATCGCCGGCGGCCGCCTCCAAGGGCAACGTCTCGCGCCCGTCCGGACGGTTGATGACCACGACCGCCTCAAGTCCATCCGCGTGGCTCGCCACCACCAGGCGGAAGCGTTCGCCCGCAGGCGTGTCGACGATAGCAAGCTGGCCCTTGGCGAGCTCTCCGTCGACGATAAACGGCTCCGGCGCATGATGGTGCCCATGCCCGTGATCGTGGCCATGGGCGTGGGGCAGCACCTCGAAAATGTTGGCGTCGTCCGGCGCTGCGAAGGTGATTGTGGCCGTGCGCAGGGCGGGCATGTGCCCCATGAGTTCGCCGCGCAGCCGATCGGCCAGCCGGGTCGCTTCACTGACCGGCAGGCTGTCGTTCACGGCGATCGCCACATCGGCGTGCAGCCGATGTCCCAGCCAGCGGGCGCGGGCATCGACGATCTTCACGCCCGGGACATGCTCGCCCGCATGGTGGATTTCATCGGCAAGGCTTGGCTCGACGCCATCCAGGGCGCGGGTGATGACGGCCCGGGCCGACTGCCACACGATGCCGAAAATGGCGATCGTGATCAGAAGGCCGATAATCGGATCGGCGAGAGGAAACCCGGCCCATACACCCGCAGCGCCGAGGACGACGGCCAGACTTGTCAGGCCATCCGTCCGGGCATGGTAGCCGTCCGCGATCAGGGCCGTGCTTTCGATCTCGCGGCCGACGCGGATTCGGAAGACCGCCACGATTTCATTGCCGAGAAAACCGATGATGCCGGCCGCCGCCACCCAGCCGAGCTGTGTGATGGCCTGCGGGTGGATCAGACGGTCGATCGCCTCATATCCGGCGATGACGGCACTGAACAGGATGATGAGGACGATCAGCAGGCCGGCAAGGTCTTCAACCCGGCCGAGGCCGTAATTGAAGACCTTGGTGGGCGGCCGCCGGACCAGGACGAAGGCGATCCACAGCGGAATCGCCGTGGTGGCGTCACCGACATTGTGGATCGTATCGGCCAGCAGGGCGACCGAACCCGAGGTAAAAACGACGATGAGCTGCAGGATGGCCGTGATCGCCAGGATGACGAATGACCATTTGATGGCCCAGATGCCTTTGGCCGTCGTGGCGATCGAGGGATCGACCACACCATGGGTGTGGCCATGGCCGCCGGCGCCGTGATCGTGGCCATGCCCGCCATGGGAATGGCCGTGGTCCTGCCCGCCGAAGCCGAGCCTGTCGAGGATATTCGCTGGCATGGCCTTGCTCACAGGTATTTTGAGAGGGTTTTGAACTCGCGCAGCGCCTGCTCGGCCGGCATGCCGCCCTGCTGCACGGCGTCAGCGATGCAATGCTCCATGTGATCCTGGATCAGCGTGCGCTTGACTGTGTGGATGACGCTTTCGACCGACTGGAGCTGCTGGGCGAGGTCGAGACAGGGACGCCCTTCCGCGAACATCGTCAGAATGCTGCCGATATGGCCATGGGCTTGCTTGAGGCGGGCGATGATTTCAGGGTGTGAAGCATGTTGCATAGCCTACCCCTACCCCCTAGGGGGTAGGGGGTCAAGATCGGTAAAAGCACTCCCTGTCCCGGCGATACAGCGCGACATCCGCGGGCCCGTCCGCGCAGGAATGGTCGACATAGGTGGTGATCGCGTCGGCATAGGGGGGCCGGAACGGCACCGCGCCTGGGGTGGCGGGCAAGCAGCGCGACAACGTGAATCAGCAGGCCCATGGGCTTGTGATATCCGAAATCTGCCGCGCTGGGGACGGACCGGATCAAGGCTTTTCCTCCGGTCGCCGAGGCCCGTCCGCCCCATCGTTTCGCGTCGCCAGCGACCGCTCTTTCGACCGGGCCTTGCGCCGCTCGTCGCGCAATTGCTCCAGCGTGGGCTGCCACCATCCCCTGTCGCGCTCCGCCTCGCTTTCGGGCCAGCGCGAAGGCCAGGCCTTCACCAGTTCGGCATGGGTCGGCGGGCGCCACTGCGCCCATACCGCCACACCCGGGCCGACAGCGCCGTAATGGCGCCGCACGATGTCGTCGTCGGCGATCTCCCCGGTGATGTCAGTGAAGATCACGGCGCCCTGCCCGGTCATCAAGACCCGCTGCAGCGGCGGCAGGGCATCGGCCGGCACGGGGTGGCGATGCCGGCGCCGCTCGCCCGCCCGGGCCGCCGCGTCCTCGCTCTCCGGCGTGCCCCTGCGCGCCTCCTGCCGCTTGCGCCGTTCCTCCGGTTCGTTCCGGCGGGCCGCCGCCTCGATGGAAGGCCAGCGGCGGCGCAGGTCCTCCCAGGCGCGGAAGGGAACCCGCCAGGCCTTCAGGTCCGGATCCCACCACGCCCACGGCACCGCCCGCAATTCCTCGACGACCGTCTTCGAATAGGGCGTCCTGATCCGCAGATCCTCGGCCGCTTCGAGATAGGGGCTGTCGATCGGCTCGAAGGCGAAGGCGTCGCGGCCCTTCTCGTCGGCATGAGCGAGCACGCCCGCCAATTCCCGGCCGAGCCACCGGTCGATGCGCCGCCCGGCCGTCGTTCCCGGCACGAACCAGGCCCGCAGGTCGTCGCGCCAGCGTGCGCGGGGGAACGCGGCGCGAAAGCGCTCGACGGTCAACCGGTCATAGGGAAAGGCCGCGATCGCGCCCGGCTTCTCCGCGGCCGCATCCGTATCCTTCACCTCGATATCCGTCCTCGAAGGCATTGCCCGCTGGCCCGTCGTCGCTTCCGGCCTCGATTGCCCATCATACCACGCAGCGGCCGACCGGATGAACAGGGCGGGCATCCCGGCGGACACCAGCCAGGTTTACCGTCATCGGCACGAGCACCTCAATGTCGACACCATCCCGGCGCAACAGGCGCGGGGGGCATCTCGGACCATCACGCGTCGCCGTGACACCATGAAGGCTTGCTCCCGATGAAGCTCGGCCGGCTCGTTTTGGCTTTCCTCATCCTCGCCGGCAGCGGAACCGCCGCGGCCGGATATTGGCTGCTCGATCGCGACCCGCTCCTCTCTTTGCCGCGGCCGCGGCACGCGCTCGCTGCGGCGCAGACGGCCGGCCATGTGGCGGACGGGCGCATGATCCGGCACGTCACCCTGCACAGCGCCGAACTCGGCGATATCGGCATCGCCCTCAGCCTGCCCGATCCCCTGCCCGACAGGAAGCTGCCCATCCTCGTCGTGCTCGGCGGCCTTGGAAGCGGCGAGAACAACATCCGCTACGTGACCGACGCGGGCGACAACGCGGTCGTCGGCTATGACTGGCCGATGCCGGTGCATTTCTACGGCGCCGGCCGGTCCCTCGCCCAGATACCCGCCCTCTACGGGCAGGTCGTCGGCATTCCCGCGCAGGTGACGTCGGCCATCGACTGGCTGGCGGCACAGCCCTGGGCCGACGGCCGGCGTGTCAGCCTGCTGAGTTTCTCGCTGGGCGCTCTCGTCTCGCCGGCCGTGCAGGACGTCGCCGAGCATGACGGCCGCCCCATCGGCTGGACGATCCTGGCCTATGGCGGCGCTCCCTTCGGCGACCTGATCGCCGCCAGCCCGCATGTCAAGCCGGCCTGGATCCGTCCTCTCCTCGGCTCCGCCGTCGACCTGCTGCTGGGTCCGCTCCAGCCCACCCGGCACCTCGCCCATCTCTCCGGCGATTTCCTCGTCCTGGAGGGACGCGGCGATTCCCTCATCCCGCCGCAGGCTCGCGCGCGCCTGCGCGATGCGGTTCCCCTGCCAAAGACAGTCGTCGCCTTCGATGGCGACCATATGGGCGTGGGACAGGACAAGATGGCGCTGCTCCGGCAGATCGTCGCCGTGAGCAAGGCGTGGCTGGTGGGGCAGGGTGCGGTCGATCCGCTCTGACGGCCCCTCGCAAGACTCTCGAAGGGACGCAGCAGGTTCTGCTCAGGAGACGCGCCGGGTCGTCCCGCAATTGCGGCAGGTCAGGCGGCCGCCGTCCTGCAGCATGTCGGTACTGTTGCAGACCGAGCAGACGAAGGCTCTCCTGCCGCCCCAGAGAGCGGGCGGCATCGGCGACCGCGGGATGTCGAGACCGTCGCCGGGAAGGTCGGCCCTGTCTCTGGACGGGATCCGCTGCCGCGCGGCGTCGATGGAAAGCAGATCCGCCGTCGACGCGTGAAAGCTGGAATGCTCCGCCCTGTGGGCCATCGACCGAATGGGGTTCGCCATCTTTGCTCCTACCGCCCTGAGGCCTGCCGCAGCATGGGACAACTTCCGGGGGACTTCGGGACAATGGACCGAGGCCACCCCTATCCCATCTCAACTTCCGCGCGACCGGATCGTTCCATGGCACCGTCGCTGGATTCTTCGCGATCGGAACCCGTTCATCGATATGCGTATCGCCGTGGCTCCAGGGGGCGATCTCATGCGCTAGCAGGCTGCGGAAATTCACTACCCGAAGCGCGAGCGATCTGATTCACTGATTGTTGTGGATTGCTTGGAGGGGCTGATGCGCGGATCGGATGAACAGACGGGTGCGCTCTTTAGTTATCAGAGCCCTGAATCGCTTGTTCCTCGCGATCATCCGCTACGTGCCATCCGCCTTGTGGTGAACGCGGCTCTCGAACGGTTGTCCGAGCCGTTCTCGAAGCTCTATTCGCCGTATGGCCGCGCCTCGATCGCACCGGAGAAACTGCTGCGGGCCTTGTTGGTGCAGGCCTTCTTCGGCATCCGTTCCGAGCGCCAGCTCATGGAGCAGGTGCGCTACAACATGCTGTTCCGCTGGTTCATCGGCCTGTCGATGGATGCGCCGATCTGGGATGTGACGGTGTTCACCAAGAACCGCGACCGGCTTTTGGAGGGCGACATCGCGCGGGAATTTCTGCTTGCGATCCTGGCCGATCCGCAGGTCAAGCCCTTGCTGTCGAGCGAGCATTTTTCGGTGGATGGCACGCTGATCGCCGCCTGGGCGTCGATGAAGAGCTTTCAGCCCAAGGATAGCAGCGGGTCACCGCCCGGGCCGGGCCGCAATGGCGAGCGCGATTTCCGGGGCGAGAAGCGCTCCAACCAGACCCATGAGAGCACCACCGACCCGGATGCCCGGCTTTATCGCAAGGCGGACGGCCAGCCCGCCAAGCTGGCCTATCTCGGCCATGTCCTCATGGAGAACCGCAACGGCCTCATCGTCGATGCCGAACTGACGAAGGCCACCGGCTGGGCCGAGCGGGCGGCGGCCGAGGCGATGATCGAGGACGCCGCGCCGGCCGGCCGTGTCACCCTGGGCGCCGACAAGGCCTATGACGTCGCTGCGCATGTGGCCAGGTTGCGCGCTCTCGGCGTGACGCCGCATGTCGCGCAGAACGCCACCAACCGCCGGTCAGCCATCGATCGGCGCACGACACGCCACCCCGGATATGCCCTCAGCCAGACGATCCGCAAACGCATCGAAGAGCCGTTCGGCTGGATCAAGGAAGCCGGCGGCTTCCGGCAAACAAAACACCGAGGCCAAGAACGGGTCGGATGGATGTTCACTCTCAGAGCCGCAGCCTACAACCTCATCCGACTTCCCAAACTCTTCGCAACGACTTGAACCGGAATACCGGAAAAACGCATCGATACCCGATCCAAATCCGTCAGAAATCCCACTCCAACTGCATGAGCAAAAACGAAAATCACCTATACAGATGTCAATTTCCGCAGCCTGCTAAGATGGTCGCCCGCGTTCCGGCGACATCGAATCGCCGGGACATAGTTGGAGGACGCACATGGTTGATTCCGGTTCCGACGAGGCCCTCTTCGCCAGCCTGCGCGACAGGCTCTTCACGGCAGTGGCCGGCGACGTGCTCGACAGGATGGGCCACCGCCGGCAGTTCCTGCCGCAGGCCATCGGCCCGCTTCGGGCCGACATGAAGATCGTCGGGCGCGCCATGACGGTGCTGGAGGCCGACGTCTTCGACGACGTCTCGGTCACGGGGCGCGGCCCCCTTTCCGGGCGCCCGTTCGGCCTGATGATGGAAGCCCTGGACGACCTCGCGCCCGGGGAGGTCTATATCGCCACCGGCTCGTCGCTGACCTATGCGCTGTGGGGCGAGCTGATGTCCACGCGCGCCATCCATCTCAAGGCGGCCGGCGCGGTGCTGGACGGCTATGTGCGCGATGCCGCCGCGATCGAGGCGCTGGGCTTTCCCACCTTCTGCCGCGGCATCTATGCGCAGGACCAGGGCCCGCGCGGCAAGGTCGTCGACTATCGCACGCCGATCGAGATCCAGGGCGTGCGCATCCATCCCGGCGACCTCCTGTTCGGCGACCGCGAAGGCGTGCTCGTCATCCCGGCCGGCGCCGAACGGGAGGCCGTCGGCCGGGCACTCGAAAAAATCGCCACCGAGAACCAGGTGGCCGCGGCGATCCGGCAGGGCATGAGCGCGAAGGAAGCCTTCGAGACCTTCGGGGTCTTGTAACAGCCCTCCCCGGCAAAGCGGGGCGCGCATGCCCCTGCGCCTCGCCGAGGCGCCGCCCGCCCGTCATCCGGCATATTCATATTGCCGGCCCCGCCGGAACGGGCGCAGAATGGCGGCGTCCGTCATCGGGGAACAAGACAGCGATGCATATCAAGCCCGCCTATCTGTTCGATCTCGACGGCACGCTGGTCGACAGCGTCTACCAGCACGTCCTCGCCTGGAAGGAAGCGCTCGACGAGGAAGGCATCGAATTGTCGGTCTGGCGCATCCACCGCAAGATCGGCATGAGCGGCGGCCTGTTCACCAACCAGCTGCTGCGCGAGACCGGCCTCGAGATCAGCGAGGACAGGGTCCAACGGCTGCGCCAGCTGCACGCCCAGGCCTATCGGCGCCAGGCGGGATCGATCCGCCCGCTGCCCGGCGCGCGCGAACTCCTGCGGACATTGACCGACCTCGAAATCCCCTGGGCGATCGCGACGAGCGGCCGCATGGAGACGGCCGCCACCAACCTGGCCGCCCTCGGCGTCGACCCCGGCCTGGTGCCGGTGGTGACGCGCGACCAGGTCAAATATGCCAAGCCCGATCCGGACCTCTTCCTCGCCGCGGCCGAGAGGCTGTCGGTGCCGATCACCTCGGCCATCGTCGTCGGCGACAGCATCTGGGATATGCTGGCCGCCGCCCGCTGCCGGGCGCTCGGCGTCGGATTGCTCTCGGGGGGCTACGGCTTCGAGGAACTGCACCATTCCGGCGCCCTCCTCGTCTATGAGGATCCGGCCGACCTGCTGGTGCATCTCGACGAAGCCGGCGGCCGGCAGTGACCCCGGCAAGGGTTCCTTTCGGTCGCATCCCTGTCAGGCGGGCAACTCGTCGTACCGGGCCTTGCCGTCCATGAGCGTGAGCAGGACAGGGGTCCTGTGAATGTCCTCCGGCTCTACTTCGAACAGGTTTTTGCCGAGGACGATGAGATCAGCCTTCTTGCCGGCTTCGATCGAGCCGATCTGATCTTCCAGCCGAAGCTGATAGGCGCCGTTGATCGTGTAGGCACGGATCGCCTCTTCGACACTGATCCGCTGCCTCGCGACCATGGGGGGATCATCGGGGAAGCCCGGGCGCTTGCGCGTGACGGTCGCCTCCAGCTGGAACAGCGGCGGGACCTCGTCGATGTCGACGCCGGGCAGGTCGGCGCCAAACGTGACCGTCGCGCCCGAGCGGACCAGATCGCCATAAGGGTACACGCGCTGTTCCACGCGTTCGGCGCCGAACAGCCTCTTATATTGCTCGACATAGACGCCGTCATAGTTCGTGGCCCAGAGCGGTGTGCCGTTGGCGATGATTCCAAGGTGCCTGAACCGCTGGACGTCGTCAGGATGCGTCAGGCTCAGATGACAGATCGCGTGACGCCGTCCTTGCGGACCGAGTCGCGTCTGCACGTCCTCGAGGGCGTCGAGCACGGCCCGGACGGACCCGTCCCCGTCGGCGTGGATATGCATGTCGAATCCGGCGCGCTGGGTGGCCTCGATCTGCGCCCTGATGTGGCTCGGTGGCAGAGTGATCGTTCCCCTGAAGTCCGGCTGATTGGCGAACGGCTCCAGCAGCAGCGCGGTGCCGGCGACGGCCGTGCCGTCCACCCACATCTTGCAGATCGAGATCTGCACATGGGGCGAGCGCAGCCTTGCATTCCAGTCGACGAGCTCGGCGGCGATGGCCTGCGGATCATCCTCGACGTTGCGGGTGAAGACCGTCCCGACGATGCGGAGCGGCAGCTCGCCGCGCCGATCCCGTTCGATGAGATCCCGCCACGCGGCTTCGGCGGCTCCGTTGGACGGGCCGGCGAGCAGGCCCGCCTCCATATAGGCGGTCATCCCGAAGGCGGGCGCGCGGTCGATCGTCAGCCTTTGAGAATCGCGGATGGCTTCGAGGGACATCATGCCGAGGGCGATGGCGACCGGGAGCGCAGCTGCGGTTTCGACCGCGGAGCCCGTCGGCGTTCCGTCGGGGTCGCGCTTGTAATATTGCTTGCCCGGGTCGGGATCGGGGCTGTGCCGATTCAGCCCGGCCGCCTTCATCGCCGCCGTATTGAACCAGAGATCGTGTGCATCGGCGTTGAAGATGTACATCGGACGATCGCCGGTGAGCTCGTCGAGCCATTCGCGGCGCGGATAATCGTCACCGAACGAAACGCCGACCGTCCAGCCGTGGCCCCGCAGGGGCGCATCGAGCGGCTGCGTGGCGATCCACTTACGGATTTCGTCGAGTATCCTGTCCTTGCCGACGAGGCCGCGAATGTTCACGCCCAGTTTGGTGAGGGCCGCCACGGCGAGGTGGTCGTGGGCATCGATGAAGCCGGGCAGCAGCATTCGTCCATGAAGGTCGACGACGCGCGTCGCGGGGCCGCGCCACGTCTGCGCCCCATCGGCATCGCCGACGTAGACGATCCGATCGCCGAGCACCGCCACCGCTTCAGCCGAGGGTCGGGCGGGATTGACCGTGTGGATCGTTCCGTTGAGAAAAAGCCAGTCGGCTTTTCCGTCTGCTGGCGTTGCGGGCTGCGGCTTCGCTGGCGTTTCCGCTGAAAAGCCCGGCGACGGCGCGTCGACCGCGGCCGCCATGAACACGCCGGCGCCGCGCGGCGCCTGGCTTCGCGAAGCGGGGAAGCACCTGTCGAGGGCTCTCATCCAATCGCAGCTCGGACACATGGCTCAACGTATCCTCTTCACCCCGCCGTCTTGCAAAGGTCCGGTGCGCAAGGCTGATCGAGAACGCATACCGTCGCTCCTTCTTCCACCTCGCGCCCGCCTGAAGAATTGATCTGGGTCAATCTCATGCCCATGCGAACCCAACGAATTCGCTCCCCAAGGGTCCGTCCCGGAAGGGTCGGCGGGGAACGTTCCGGGCGTCACGTCGGCCAGGACCAGCCTCGTCCTGGTCGAGCCGATGTCGGCTGGTCGTCGACGACGCGACGTAAGGGAATGGAGGCGCCTCAGGCCGTCTCCAGCGCCAGGGCGATCCCCTGGCCGCCGCCGATGCACAGGCTCACCAGCCCGCGCTTCAGCCCGTCCCGCCGCATGGAATGGACGAGGCGCGTCGTCAGCACCGCGCCGGTCGCCCCGATCGGATGGCCGTGGGCGATGGCGCCGCCCTCGACGTTGACGATGTCCTCGGGCAGGCCGAGCTGCCGGATCGCGGCGAGGGGAACGGCGGCGAAGGCCTCGTTGATCTCGATCCTCTCCACGCTCGAAAGCGCCCATCCCGCCCGCTCCAGCGCGATGCGGATGGCCGGCACGGGGCCGAGGCCGAACAGCCCGGGCTCGACCGCCGCGACGCCATAGGCGACGAGACGCGCCGCCGGCGCCAGCCCCGCCTTGTCGGCGAAGGCGCCGGTCGACACGATCATGGCGGCCGCGCCGCTGTTGAGGCCCGGCGCATTGCCGGCGGTGATGGTGCCGTCCTTGCGGAAGGCCGGCTTCAGCCCGGCGAGGCCCTCGATCGTCGTGTCGGGCCGGGGCGCCTCGTCGTCCGCGAAGACCGCCATGCCCTTCCGGCCCTTCACCTCGACCGGCACGATTTCCCCGGCGAATTTCCCGGCCTTCTGCGCCGCCGCGAAACGCTGCTGCGACCGGGCGGCGAAGCGGTCCTGATCGACCCGCGAAAGCTGCAGCTGCGTCACCAGATCCTCGGTGTGCCAGCCCGAATGCTCGCCCGAGAAGGCGTCGACGAGCCCGTCGGTCAGCATGGAATCGAGGATCTCGGCGGGCCCCATGCGATAGCCCCAGCGCCCGCCCTCCATCAGATAGGGCGCGCGGTCCATGTTCTCCATGCCGCCCGCCACCGCCGCCTCCATTTCGCCGGCGATGATCTGCTGGGCCGCCGTCACGATCGCCTGCGCCCCGGAGCCGCACACCCGGTTGACCGTCAGCGCGGGCACCGAGACGGGAAGGCCGCCGCCGATGGAGGCCTGGCGGGCCGGGTTCATGCGGTTGCCGGCCTGGATGACGTTACCCATCACCACCGAGCCGATGTCGCGGCCGTCGAGGCCGGCGCGGCGAAGGGTCTCGCGGATGACGAGGGCACCGAGATCGGTCGCGCGCGTCCCCTTCAGCGCCCCGTTATAGGCGCCGATCGCCGTGCGGACGGGATGGCTGAGGACGATGTCTGCGGTGGTCATGGCGCTGATCCTTCCGATATGCCGGCGCTGTTCAGAAATGCTCGACCCAGGGCCGGAGCTCGACCTCGAGCGACCAGGCGTCGCGCGGCTGGCGGAGGAGGTCGAGATAGGTCTGGGCGATGCCCTCCGGCGACAAGGTCGAGTCCGGCCGATCCGGCGGTTCCGGCCGCCGCTCGCTGCGGACCATGCCGTCGACGACGATATGGGCGACGTGGATGCCCCTCGGCCCCAATTCCCGCGCGCTGCTCTGGGCGAGGCCCCGCAGGGCGAACTTGCCCATGGCGAAGGCCGCCGAATGCGCGAAGCCCTTCAGGCTCGCGGTGGCGCCGGTGAGCAGGATGGCGCCCCGACCGAGGGGAAGCATGCAGCGGGCCGCCTGCTGCACGACCAGGAAGCCGCCGAAGGCGCTGATGGCGAGGGCGTTGCGCACCGCATCGGGATCGAGTTCGGCGATCGGCCCCTGCGCCCGGGCGGAGGCGTTGTAGACGACGACGTCCGGCGTACCGAGACGGCCGGCGACGGTATCGAAAACCGCAGCGACCGAGGCGGGATCGGAGGCGTCGCCCGGCAGAGCGAGCGCGCCGATCTCCCCGGCCAGGCCGCCGAGCTTCTCGGGCTGGCGCGCCACCAAGGCGACCTTGAGGCCGGCCGCCGCGAATTTTCGCGCGACCGCGGCGCTGATGCCCGGGCCGGCACCGACGATGAGGGCGGTGGAATAGGGAGTGGTCGCCATGGCAGGCTCCTTCAGCGTGCGGCTCGCGCCGGAATGTCGGCTGGGCTCTCTCCCCGGCCCGCGGCGCCGAGGGCGCGGCGGGTCGAGGCCAGGATCTCGTCGGAAAGGGCGGGGTCGTCCACGGCGCGGGCGAGGACCAGGGCGCCGACCATGCCGGCGAGGGCTGCCAGGGCGCGCTCGCGCCGCTGCCCCTCCGCGTCGGCCGGCATGATGGCGGCGAGCTTGCCGATCGCCGCCGCGATGCCTCGGCCGAAAGCCTGCCGGACGGACGGCTGCCGCCGGCGGGCCTCGCTCCCCAGGGCCGCGTAGGGGCAGCCGGCAGCCGGATCGTCGCGATGCGCGGCGGAGAGATAGGATTCGAGGAGCGTGCCGAGCGGATCGTCCGTCCGCGCCAGCAGCCGGTCCCACGTCCTGCCGGAGCGCTCGACCGCGTGGCGGCAGGCCGTCTCGACCAGCCCGTCCTTGGAGGGGAAGCTCTTGTAGAAGCCGCCGCGCGTCAGCCCGGCACCGGCCATCACATCCTCGATGCCGACGCCGTCGAAGCCGCGCTCACCGAAGAGGCGGGCCGCGACCGCGACCACGCGCTCCTTGTTGCGGGCCGCCTGCTCCCTCGACACTCTCACGATGCCACCTCGGACCTGCCGCCTTGAAAACATGCAGTCCCGTTACGATAGATGATAACAAACATCTATCGCAAGGCGGCAGGAGGCCGCGGGCTGCGGAAAGGCTTTCGCTCCAAGCCGAGATTTTCGGGTCCATCCGCTGGACGGGCCCGAAAATTCTGCTCAGGCCGGCTTGGCCGACGCCCGCAGCATCTGCTCGGTGGTCTCGCCGGTGCGGCGGTCGTGGCGATAGAGCACATCGCCCGCCAGCCGGCCGTCGCGCGCTTCTAGCGCCGCCATCAGCGCCTCGTGCTCGGCCATAGCCTCCGCCCAGCGCTCGGCGGAGGCGAGCGCCGAATAGCGGCCCCAGCGCGCCTTCACCATCAGCGTGGCATGGGTGGCCGCCAGCGTCTCGTTCCTGGCCGCGGCGACGATGGCGATGTGGATCTGGTGGTTGAGCACGAAATAGTCCTGGCGCTCGCCGGCGGCGAAATGCTCCGCCATCCTGTCGTGCATGCGCTTCAGTCGGTCGAGATCCCGGGCGGTCATGCGCGTGACCGCCAGTTCCGCCGCCAGCCGCTCCAGCCCGCCGATCACCTCGAACAATTCGCCCACCCCTTCGGGCGTGAGCTGGCTCACCCGCGCCCCGCGGCCCGGCAGGAGCTCGACCATGCCCTCATTGGCGAGCAGCTTCAGCGCCTCGCGCAGCGGGGTGCGCGACACGTTCAGCGTTTCCGAAAGATTGGTCTCGTGCAGGCGCTCGCCGGGAGGGATGATCCCCTCGATGATCATGTCGCGCAGCCGGTCGACCACCTCCTCGTGAAGGGGCCTCGCCCGGCCGATGGGTGCCGGCTGTCCCCTTTGCAGCGATTTCCTGGGCATTCTGAGCGGCCGGCTGATCACCATGGTTCTTCCAATTTGGGTTCTTCCAATTTGCGACATTCGGCCCGCCCATTCGCTGGGCACGGGACGAGGCTTTGCCTTTTTTGTATGCAGAATGCAACAGATCACTTTGCATGCTGAATTCTGCATGCAAGGATATCTCAGCTTTCCGAGCAGGTTACCATCGTTTTCAGTCTGGCACGTACATTGCATTCCGACAATCGAGGGGGACGCGACGGCCGGGGAAGATCCCCGGACGGCGGGAAGCCCGGCGCATCGCAACCGCCCATCCCAGGGGACCCCGCCGTCCCGGAAATCGAGGAGTGACTCATGCAGACCAAGCTTCCATCCGGCCTTTCGGGCTGGCGCCGCCGCGTCGGCCGGCTCGCCCTGCTGGCGGGCACCGTCGCGGCGCTCGCCATGCCGCAGGCCGCACGCGCCGCGGACCGTTTCGTCCCCGGCACGCCCGAGGCCGGCGCCGACATTCCCAAGGCCACCATCAAGTTCGGCATGCGCCCCTACGCCGACAACACCTTCTATTATATCGGCATGAAGAAGGGCTGGTTCGACGAGGTCGGCATCAGCTTCGATCCCGCGCCCTACGGCCTCAAGGCCAACGATTCCAACGCGACCACCCTGCTGCTCAACGGCCAGCTCGACGTCATCTCCGAATTCTGCCCGCTGATGCTGCCGACCTACAAGCAGGCCGACAAGCTCAAATGCATCGCCTTCACCGACAATTTCCTCGGCAACGCCATCCTCGCCAATCCCGCGCTCAAGCTGAAATCCTTCAAGGACTACATCGCCGAAGGCAAGAGCTATGAGGAGGCGCTGAAGGCGGCGCTGGCGCCGATGAAGGGCAAGCAGCTGGTCGGCGCGCCGCAATTGTCCGACCGCGCCTTCGAGGAATATGTCAACAAGACCTCGGGCGCCGGCTTCCGGCTGCAGGTGCTCGACGATTCCAAGTCCCTCGTCCTCGCCAAGGCCGGCCGCGAGGATTTCGTCAATCCGGAAGGCGCGCCCATCGTCTACACCCTGCGCCAGGCCGGCTGGACCGACCTCATCGACATCGGCGACCTCATCAAGAACGGCCCCGGCGGCGTGGACTCCCCCATCGAGCCGCTGATCGGCATCGTCGGCGTCGGCGCCAACAGCGACTATGTCAACAAGAACCCCAACACCGTGCTGCGCTTCCTGTCGGTGGTCTGGCGCATCATCGCCGAGGTGAAGAAGGACCCCTCGCTGTTCGCCATCCAGGCGCCCTACCTCAATTCTGTGGCCGGCACCGACCTCGACGGCAAGGGCGTGGCCGACACCGTGTCGGTCCTCGACCCCTTCACCAGTTTCGAGGACGACAAGCAATATTACGATGATCCCCACGCGACCGTGAACTACGCCAATGTCTGGGGCGCGACGATCAAGGACTTCGAGGCGCACAAGATCATTCCCGAAGGCAAGGTGAAGCCCGACGACGTCGTCTGGGGCGGCGCCATCTGGCACCTCATGGTCGACTACAAGACCAAGACCGACGCGCTCTTCGCCAAGCTCGACACCGCCAGGCTGAGCGGCGACAAGAAGGCGCTCTACGACAAGGCCAAGGCCTTCTACGCCGATTACGACTTCCTCGACGCCTATCGCCTGGCGCTCGCGGCTTCGGCCTGACCGACATGGCCGAAGCGGAACCGCTGGAGATGACGGAGGGGGCCGAGAATCCGTCCGGCGGCGCGCGCCGGACGGCGGGGTCCCGCCCCGTCCGTCTCCTCGCGCTCCGCCGGCTGGCCGCGGCGCTCGATCCGCTGCGGCTGGCCGGGCTCGTCCTGGTCGTCGCGATCTGGGAGGGGCTCGCCGCGGCGGCGCCGCCCATCATCCTGCCCTCGCCGCTCGCGGTGGCGGCCAGGCTGTGGAACGACTTCCTCGACGCGCCCTCGCTCGCCTATTACGGCGTCGCCAATCCGAACCTGTGCGACAATCTGATCTATACGATGGAGAACGTCGCGCTGGCGGTGGCCGTCGGCGCGGCGCTCGGCACCGTGGCCGGCCTCGTCAGCGCCCGCTTCGGCCTGGTGCGCGCCGTCGTCGACCCCATCATGATGACGGCGGGCACCGTGCCGATCCTGATCGCCGCGCCGTTCCTGCTCATCTGGTTCGGCGTCGGGCGCCTCAGCGCCGTCTGCCTGGTGATCTTCTACGTCGTCGTCATCCTCTATCTCTTCGCCCAGCGCGCGGCGAGCAACCTCAACCCCATCTATGAGGACTTCGCCCGCACGCTGGGCGCGACGCCGCGCCGGATCGTCGTCGACCTCCTCATCCCCGCCACCATCCCCGAGATCCTCGGCGGCCTGCGCATCGCCCTCGCCGGCGCCTGGGGCCTGGAGGCGGTGGCAGAACTCCTCGGCTCGCAGGAGGGCGTCGGCAAGGTGCTGGAAGTGCTCGCCGGCGCCACCGATACCGAGGGCATCATGGCCAACCTGCTCATGCTCGGGCTCGTGGCCGTCATCGTGGACGCCGTCGCCGGCTGGTTCGTGCGCCGCGTCGCCGGCTGGAGCGCCAGCTTCGTCCCCGAAAGGAACTGACCATGGCCGAACCGCAGCGCCGCATGATCGAACTCGTCCATGTCAACCGCCGCTTCCGCCGCGCCGACGGGCAGGAGGTGAGCGCCGTCAGCGACGTGTCCTTCGTCATTCCCGAGGGCGAGTTCGTCTGCCTCGTCGGTCCCTCCGGCTGCGGCAAGTCGACCCTGCTGCAGATGCTGGCGGGGCTCCTCGACCCCAGCGACGGCGACATCGTCGTCGCCGGCCGGCAGATCGCCGGTCCGGGCCCCGACCGCGGCGTGGTGTTCCAGAAGGACAGCGTCTTCCCCTGGATGCGCGTCATCGACAATGTCGAATACGGCCTGAAATGCCGCGGCCTCGGCGCCCGGGAGCGGCGCGAGATCGCCAGCCTCTATCTCAGGCATGTCGGCCTCTCCCATGTCGAACAGGCATGGCCGCGCGAATTGTCCGGCGGCATGCTGAAGCGGGTGGCGATCGCCACGGTGTTCGCCAATGGCGGGCGCGTCCTGATGCTGGACGAGCCGTTCGGCGCGCTCGACTACGTCACCCGCCACCAATTGCAGGACGTGCTGCTCGACCTGTGGAACGCCGACGGCGCGGGCACGCGCCGGACCGTGCTCTTCGTCACCCATGACGTCGACGAGGCGCTGGCGCTGGCCGACCGCATCATGGTCTTCCATTCCGGCCGCCAGGTCGACGACATCGCGGTGACCCAGGACCGCCCCCGCACCACCGACAGCCTGCTCCTGCCCGACATGGTCGCCATCAAGCACAAGCTGCTGCGCCATCTCGGCCTCGACCGCACGGCGGCGCGCGACAGGGGGGCGGCGGCATGAACGCATCCTCCGCCGCGCGCGACCGCTGGATCTCCGTGGCCGTCTTCCTCGCCATCGTGGCGATCTGGCAGCTCCTCTCGATCGCCTATCCCGTCGAGGCCGCCCCGGGCGAGCCGATGGTGGCCGGCTGGCAGGTGCTGTTCAGCCGGACCTTCCTGTTCATGGCCGATTACTGGCAGGGCGGCCTCGGCGTGCCCGCCGTATCGGAGGGCGCTCCGCGCAGCTACGAGGCGGCGGCGCTGTCCCTCCTCAGCCATTCGCTCTACACCCTCACCCGCCTCGCCTGCGGATTGTTCGCCGGCGGCGTCCTGGGCCTCGCCCTCGGCCTCGCCATATCGTGGTCGCGCTGGACGCGGCGGCTGGTCGATCTGCCCGTGCAGTTCCTGCGCACCCTGCCGCTGCTCGCCATGGTGCCGTTGTTCCAGCTCTGGTTCGGCACCGAGTTCATCGGCGAGATCCTGTTCGTCGCCTACGGCATCGGCGTCATCGTGTTCGCCGGCACCGTGAACGCCGTCCGCAACGTGCCGCAGATCTATATCGACAATGCCCGCACGCTGGGCGCCTCCCAGGCGAGGCTCTATCGCACCGTCATCCTGCCGGCGATCCTGCCGGAAATGCGCTCGACGGTGCTGCTGAGCCTCGGCGCCGGCTGGGGCGCCGTGCTCGGCGCCGAATATCTCGGCGCGCAGTCGGGGCTCGGCTACATCATCGTCTACGCCCAGCAATTCGCCTTTCTCGACCGCATGTTCCTCGTGGCGCTGCTCTTCATTCTCTACACCTCGCTCAGCTACTGGCTGGTGAGCCGCATCACCGAGCGCATGCTCGAATGGGCGCCGCCCTCGCAGCGCCGATGAGGAGCGCAAACGTGCCACATCCCCTGCTCGACCGCTCCGCGCCGGACCTTGCCGCTGCCCTGCGCAGCGGCGCAGTCAGCGCCGCCGATCTCGCATCGGCCTGCCTCGACCGCATCGCCGCGCGCGAGCCCGACATCGCCGCCTGGACCTTCCTCGATGCCGACAAGGCGATGGCCGATGCCCGCGCCCTCGATGTGCAACGCGCGCTCGGCCGGCCGCTCGGGCCGCTGCACGGGCTGCCGGTCGGCGTGAAGGACATCATCGACACCTTCGACATGCCGACGGAGAACGGCACGCCGGTGCATCGCGGCCGGCGGCCGGCGGCCGACGCCACTTTGGTCGCGCGGCTCAGGGCGGCCGGCGCCCTCGTGCTCGGCAAGACCGTGACCTCGGAGCTCGCGGTCTACACGCCCGGGCCGACGCGCAATCCGCACGACCTCGCCAGGACGCCGGGCGGCTCGTCGAGCGGCTCGGCCGCCGCGGTCGCCGCCGGCATGGTGCCGCTGGCCCTCGCCACCCAGACCAACGGCTCGACCATCCGGCCGGCCTCCTTCTGCGGCATCGTCGGCTACAAGCCGAGCCTCGGCCTGCTGCCGCGCACCGGCGTGCTCAAGCAATGCTTCATCCTCGACCAGCCCGGGCTGATGGCGCGCGACCTCGCCGGCGCCGCCCTGCTGGCCGAGGCGCTCGCCGGCGCCGATCCGGCCGACGAGGCGAGCCGCGACCCCGGCTTCTCCTTCCCCGCGGCCCTCGCCGGCCCGCTGCCGGCGCCGCGCCTCGCCTTCGTGCGCGGCCCCTATTGGGAGCAGGCCGACGCCTCCGCCCGCGAGGCGCTCGACGATTTCGTCGCCGGCCTCGGCGGCACGGCCGAGACAATGGAGCCGCCGCCCGCCTTCGCCTCGGCGGCGGCAATCCACAAGGTGCTGATGAACGCGGGCATCGCCGAAGCCTTCGGGCCCGACTACGACCGGGCGAGGGACCAGCTCAGCTCCGTCGTCACCGGCATCGTCGAGGCCGGACGCGCGCTCTCCGCCGTGGATTTCGTCGCGGCCCTCAGTGCCCGCGAAGCGCTGCGCACCGCCTTCGCGCAGCTCTTCGCCGGCTATGACGCCGTCGTCACCCCCGCCGCGCTCGGCGTCGCGCCGCCGCGCGAGGACGGCACCGGCAATCCGATCATGGCGACCACCTGGACGCTGCTCGGCGCCCCCGCGCTGACCCTGCCGCTGCTGCGCGGGGCCGGCGCCCTGCCGCTCGGCGTGCAACTGGTCGGCCATCCCGGCGAGGATCGCCGGCTTTTGCGCGCCGCCGCCTGGCTCGAGCGGCAGCCATCCCCTTTCCTCTAGTCCGGAGACGCATTTGCACATCCTGCTGCTCAATCCCAACACGACGGGAACGGTGACCGACCTGATGGCGGAGGCCGGCCGCGCCGTCGCGGCGCCGGGCACCGAGCTCCTGCCGGTCACCGCCGGCCGCGGCATGCCCTATATCTCGACCCGGGCGGAAGCGCAGATCGGGGGCGCCATCGCGCTCGAAATGCTGGCCGGCCACGCCGACGAGATCGACGCGGCGATCATCGCCGCCTTCGGCGATCCCGGCCTGCTCGCCGCCAGGGAGCTTTTCGACTTTCCGGTCGTCGGCGTGTCGGAGGCGGCGATGCTCACGGCCTGCATGCTCGGACAGCGCTTCGCCATCGTCACCTTCTCCTCCAGCCTGGTCGGCTGGTATCGCGACTGCGTCGCCCTCAACGGCATGACCTCGCGCTGCGCCGGCGTCTTCGCGCTCGAACTCTCCTTCGCCGATGTCGCCGGTGATCCGCAGGGGACGAGCGAGGTGCTGGTCGAGCTGGCCGTGCGGGTCGTGCGCGACAGCGAGGCCGACTGCCTCGTCTTCGGCGGCGCACCGCTCGCCGGCCTGGCGCGCCGCGAGCGCCACCGCATTCCCGTGCCGATCATCGATCCCGTGGCCGCCGCCGTGAAGCAGGCGGAGGCTCTCGTCGCGCTCGGCCCGCGCAAGGCCGTCGCCGGCTCCTTCCGCAGGCCGCCGGCCAAGCCCACCTCGGGGATCGAACGGCGCCTCGCCGCCCGCATCGAGCATCGCGACGGCCCGCGCCCGTAAGCAGCGTTCGAGCGCCGGCCGGATGGCGCGCCGACGACGACGACAAAGCCCGCAGCCCCTTGCCTTCCACCCTTGGATTTCTCCCGGGGCGCTCGGTAGGAATCTGCGGGCCTGTCATCACACGTCAACGGACGACTGGTTCGTGGCATGGGCGCATCCGCGTCCCGGAGAACGTTTCACCGCCGTACGTCGCCAATCTGCCTCGGCGTGACGCGACTTATGCTTGCCGCAGGTCGGACATGGCCGCATTGACCTGGATCAAGCCCGCGCATGATCGGCGGGAACCGGCCGGGAGACTTGATCTGGCGCAAGCCGTTCCGCCCCGGAACGGACGACAAATGTTCGGTAGAGACATCGCCCGTTTCGCTCGCCCGACCGAACGACGCGCGCGAGGCCGGCTCGAACGCTGGAGGTTCGCCATGCAGGTTCCCATCGACATCACCTTCAGGCATTGCGAGAGTTCGGATGCCGTCAGGGCCGAACTCGACCGGCAGCTGAAGCATCTGGAAAAATTCGACGACCGGATGACGAGCTGCAGCGTGGTGATCAGCGGCCCGCAGACGCGCCATCGCCATGGCGACACCTTCGAGGTCAACTTGCGCATCGCCATGCCGGGCCGCAAGGACATCGTCGTCCACACCGCCCGCGAGGCGGCCCCGGAACACGAACATGCCCTGGTTGCACTCAGAGACGCGTTCGGCACCGCGCGGCGCCAGGTCGAGGACGCCGTGCGCGACCTGCAGGGCGAGGTGAAGACCCATGCGGTGGAAAGCCATGGCCGCGTGACGAAATTCCTCGCCGGCGAGGATTGCGGCTTCATCGAGACGGCCGACGGCCAGGAGATCTATTTCCATCGCAATGCGGTTCTCGACGGCGCTTTCGACCGCATGGCCGTCGGCTCGGAGGTCCGTTTCGTCGAAGAGCAAGGCGAGAAGGGCGCCCAGGCGAGCACGGTGCGCCTGATCGGCAAGCATCACCTCGAATAGGGATGCAGAGCACCGCCCCCACCTTGCGCCCTTTTTCGGGCGGGTGGCGGGAGCGTTGCCCGTCCGGCCCGCCGATCAGAAGGGCTGCTCGCGCAGGCCGAGCCTGAACAGCAGGCGGGACAGCAGGACCTCCAGCACCACGAAGAGGGCGAGCAGCAGCGCGACGGAGGTCCAGCAGAGGCCGAGCCGCAAGCCGACCAGCAGGAGCGGCACCAGAGCCTCGGGAATCTGGTCGAGGCCGAAGGCCTGGCCATGCACCTTCACACCATGTCGCCGCTTGATGAAGCTCGCGGCGAGATCGCCCGCCATCGCCCCCGCCGCGATGATGGCGCCGTTGGCCCAGCCCAAGCCGAGGACCGCCGATGCCAGCGTGGTGCATGCGAGCGACACGAGGAGGCCACGAAAGGTCTTCGAGGACCCGAACAAAGGCCGGCCGTCGGAGAGGATCACCCCTCCGTCGAGCGGCGCGGCGCAGCGATCGCCGAACAGCGTCTTGGCGAACATCGGCATGCTGTTTGCGACTCCGAGCAGCACGAGCAGGCGAAGCAGCAGGAACCAGTCGTTCACGGCGGTGTCTTCGCGGGCGGACGGCGGATCATCGGGATCATCGTGTGTGCGCCAGGGTCAGGGCCGGCCGGGCCTGCGCCTGTTCGCCGGTGGACGAAGACGACGGCTCGGCCGGATGCTCGCCGCCCTCCTCGGCCGGGGCGGACTCCGCACGCTCCTCACCGGCCTGAACCGGCGCCACCCGCCGCACATGCCGATGGCCGAGGCGCAGTGCGATCGCGAGGGACGCTGCCACCGCCTCGCGTGCAGTCCCGCCGTCCCCGAACGGAAAAAACCGGAAGCCGTCCGTGAGGCTCGCCCGCCAGCCTTCCGCCGTTTCGAAGAGATTGTTGACGCGCAGTCCGGCCTGGTGGGCGCGTTCGATCGCCGCTTCCAATTTCGACTTCACCGGACGGTGCAGCTTGCGGGCTGCCATCGTGCGAGTGTGGACTTCCTGTGTACGCGATGAGGGCATGATCGATCCTGCCTTGAGACGAGCGACGCTCTACGCCGCGGTTCAGCCGCGCGCCGCGATGAACGCAAAAAGGGTAGCATTCAGCCGCCTGCCCGGTTTGATATGCATCAACGGTTCCGGCCTCGCGCGCCCCCTCCGCAGCGCCGCCGGCCAGCCAGCCATGGCGGGATCGTGCATGGCGGCAGCCCGTCTTGATCTGCAGCAATGCGGCCAGCCTCGCGCCGACGCTCAATCGGCGCTCCCGAAGGGACGCGGCAATCGCGCATCCCGCCGATGTCGATCGCCGGCCATGACTCTCACCGCTCGGATCACCTCTTGCAGGTCGCCGCCCGGCCCGATGCCGGGCGTCGAGGCCGGCGCGATCGTGGCGTTCCTCTCGAACCGGGACAGCTATGCCGGCAGGCCCCGGACGGTCGAGGTGCTGGAGACGCATTATTCCTGGCTCTTCATGATGCCGGAGCGGGTCTACAAGCTGAAGAAGCGCGTCAAGGGGCCATTCTTCGACTTCACGACGATAGAGCTGCGGCGGCGCAATTGCGAGACGGAGCTGCGCCTGAACCGGCGGCTCGCGCCGGAGGTCTACCGCGCCGTCGTTCCGCTCACGCTCGACACCGCCGGCCGCCTCGCCCTCGGCGGTGCCGGCCCCGTCGTCGACTGGATCGTGGAGATGACGCGGCTTCCCGCCCGGCGCATGCTGGAGCGATGCCTGCTGGAAGGGCGCTGGACCGAGGGGGAGATCCGCGGCCTTGGCGGCAGGCTCGCCGGCTTCTTCCGCAAAGCGCCGCCCGTCCGCGTGCCGGCCCGCCATGCAAGGGACCTGCTCGGCCGGGAAATCGACACCGCTCTCGACGATTTCGACAATGCCGGCAACCCGATGCTCCTCCATGCGGCGCAACGCCTGGCCCTGCGATTGCGGGCCTTCATCGCCGCGAACGAGGCCCTTTTCCGGCGGCGCTTCCTGGAAGGGCGTTTCGTCGAGGGCCATGGCGACCTGCGGCCCGAGCATGTCTGCCTCGGGCCCGAACCCTGCATCATCGACTGCCTGGAATTCAGCCGCGGGCTGCGTCTCCTCGATCCCGTCGACGAGATTGCCTTCCTGTCGATGGAATGCGCGCGCCTCGGCGCGCCGCAGATCGAGAGGATATTGTTCCAGTCCTACCGGCGCGCCACCGGCGACATCGCCCCGGCCCGCCTCGTCGCCTTCTACAAGGGCTTCCGCGCCCTGGTGCGCGCCCGCATCTCCATCCGCCACCTTCTCGACCCGGTCGTCCGCGAGCCCGGCAAATGGCCGGCGAGGTCTGCCGACTATCTTGCCATCGGCCTGCGCGAAATGCGCAGCGCCCGCTGAAAGGCAAGCCTCGAACGTCAGCCGCCCGGTCCGGTGCCGGATGGCGCGCGGCAAGGGCGCAGAACATCGCATCGATGTGGCGGTGATCGTCGGCGAGCAGCGCCGCCAGCAGGTCGCACGCCATCGGGCCGGCGGCGCGATGCGGCCGATATGTCCCGATCACCGGCTCGCCCGAGCCGGCGGCCTGTTCGAGCAGGCGCCGCAGCCGCACGGCGTGCTCCTTCGGCGCGAGGCGGTCGAGCCGGTCCTCGCCCCAAGGCAGAACGAGCCACGGCCGGGCGTTCTCGCCGAACAGCAGGCGCCAGCCGCGGGCTTCCCCCAGGCTGTGCCAAAACTGTCGCTGCGAGCGGTCGGCTTGCGACGGGCGCGGTCGCGCCTCAGCTCGGGGCTATTGCCTTCGTTCCGAAGGCGTTGACGGCGAGGAGGATGTTGAAGGCGAGGATCGAGAGCGCCGCTTCCGCCTTCACCGCCCTCAGTCCCCCTGGTCAGGAACCTTCCGCCGCCCGGCACCGGACATAGGCCGCCGTCGGATCGGCTGATTGCACGCTCATGGGATCAGCGCCTCCTAGCTCAGGCGGGCAAAGGTGGCGCGGATGTCGTCCACAAGCACCTCAGGCCGCTCAAGCGCTGCGAAGTGGCCGCCGTCATTCTCGCCGTTGAAGTAAATCACGTCGGAATAGCGTTTTTCGGCCCATCGCTTCGAGATGCGGACGTGCTCGCCCTTCAGCATTGTGAAGCCTGTTGGCACGGCGATCGGACCTTTGGGCTGTCCGCCTGCCGGTCCGCCAGCCTTGGAGAGCTCCCAGTAGAGCCGGGCGGCGGACGCGCCAGTGTTGGGAAGCCAATAAAGCATGATGTCGTCAAGAATCTCGTCGAGAGAGAAAGACCCCTCAGCGTTCCCGCGCGTGCCGCCGGTGTCCTGGAACATAGCGTAGATCCAGGCCGCCAGCCCGGACGGCGAATCCGCCAGCGAATAGCCGATCGTCTGCGGACGCGTGGATTGTTCCTTGGCGTAACCGGAAAGATCGTCCCAGAAGTGCTTGGCGTCGCCGAGCATCGCCTTTTCCTCAGGCGATGCTTCCGCCATTTCCTCAGGCGTCGGCATGACCATGGCGAAATTGAGGTGGGTCCCAACCAGGCCCGCAGGCGTCTTGCGCGCAATGGCGTCAGCGACGCCGGCGCCCAGGTCGCCGCCTTGCATGCCCCAGCGGAGGTAGCCGAGTTGCGCCATCAGTTTGATGTAGAGGTCGGCGATCTGGGGCAGGCCGCAACCGGTCGAGGCCGGCTTGCCCGAGAACCCGAAGCCGGGCATCGCGGGCGCAACGATGTGGAAGGCGCGGCGGGGGGCGCCGCCGTGCGCGGCCGGATCGGTCAAGGGACCGATCACCTTGCGGAACTCAAGCACCGAGCCCGGCCAGCCGTGCATCATTAAGAGCGGCAGGGCGTCGGGCTCAGGCGAGCGGACGTGGAGGAAATAGAGCTCCTGGCCGTCAATCGTCGCCATGTGTTGGCCAAGGCTGTTCAGCAGAGCCTCGCAGGCCCGCCAATCGTAGCGGGTGCGCCAATGCTCGCAGAGCGCTTGTACTTTCGCCAGCTGAGGCCCCTGGCTGGTGTCGGCGACCGTTTCGCGATCCGGCCATCGGGTTTTGGACAAGCGCTCACGCAAATCCACGAGCACGCTGTCTGGAATAGCCAGATGGAAGGGCTTGATCGTTGCGGTCATGGTCGTTTCTCCAAAGGCTGGGGAGGCGGCGGGCATCGCGAGGACGGCGGCAAGCGCAAGGAACGCGCGGCGATCCAGTTCGCCGGGTTTGGGCGTGGAGTCAGAGGCTGGCGGCATGGGGATCCTTTCACCGCTCCGATGTATCTTGTTCCGGAAAAAAGGATTAGACGTGCAGAGTGGCACTCAGCGTTCCACCTGAGGAACGAGGCAATGAACTTTGACGATGTTCGCGTGTTCGCCCGAATTGCGGAGCTGAAGGGCATATCAGCGACCGCGCGGGCGCTCGGCCTTCCCAAATCATCGGTAAGCCGGGCGTTGGCACGCATGGAAGCCGCCGCCGGATCCGCCTTGGTCGAACGGTCCACACGGCATGTTCGGCTCACCGACGCAGGGGTTCTGCTTCACACTCACGCCGTGCGCATTCTGGATGACATCGCTGAGGCGGAAACAGCCCTGGAGGGACTGGCGGGCGCGCCGCGCGGGCGTCTGCGCGTGAACGCGACCCATGCCTTCGGCATGGGCGTGATCGCCCCGATGCTGCCTGACTTTTTGGCGCGCTACAGTCAGGTGCAGGTGGCGCTGGACGCTGACGATCGCCGCATCGACCTGGCAGCGAAGGACACAGACTTGGCGATCCGGATCGGCCCGATGGCGGACTCCGCGCTGATCGCTCGCCGGCTGCCTTCGGTGGACTTGTGGCTCTGCGCCAGTCCGGAGTACCTGGCGGCGCATGGGACGCCGAGGACCGTGGCGGAACTGGCTGCTCACAGCCTGGTCGATCGCCAGGATCGCACCGATTGGCGCTTTGCCGACGCCGGCGCGATCGATGTAGAGCCGCGGGTCATCATACCGGACGCAAGCGCACAAAAGATCGTGGTGGAGGGCGGAGCGGGGATCGGTCACTTACCTGATTATCTCGTCCGCCCGGCCGTCGCGAGCGGGCATCTCGTTCGTGTATTGCCGGATGTGATCGCCGCCTCGATCGAGGTCCATGCGCTCTATCCCAGCCACCGCAGCCTCTCGGCCAAGGTGCGGGTATTCATCGATGCGCTTGCCGAACACATGCGAGTCACCGCTAATTTGGCGGAAGGTCACTGACGTCTGGAAAAGACCCGGGAGCGCCGGCTGGCGCCGGACTACCGCACCATTGCCGCGTTTCGGCACGACAATCCGGAGGCGATCATCGCCGCCAGCGCGGCCTTCGTCTGCCGGAAACAAGGGCTCGTCGGCGGGCGCGTCGTGGCGGTGGACGGAACCAAGATGCGAGCGGTCGCGAGCCCAAAGAACATCGCCGGCGCCGAACGTCTCGTCCGAGACATCGCGCACACCGAAAAGGAGATCGCGTACTACCTCGACCGACTCGACATCATTGACGAGACCGGGGCCCAGGGCTTCGAGAATCAGCCATTGCACCGTGAGAATTTTGCGGCCGCCATAGCTTCGCTCCAGCGCCGGAAGGATCGGCTCGTCCGAAGGCAGCAGGAGTTGGAGCGTCGCGACGAAAAGGCGCTCGTCCTCGGTGAGCCGGAGGCAAGCCGATGGGCTATGGCCGTGCGCCCAAGATGCCATCGTATAATCTCCAGAGCGTGGTGGACGTCGACAGCGGGCTGATTGTCCATCACGACGTCTCCAACGACGCCAACGACAGTCCCATGCTGCACCCCGTGTCCGTGGCGGCGAAGAAGGTGCTGGAGGTCGACCAGATCCAGGTACTGACGGGCGGTGGGTACTCCAATGCCGCGGAAATCGCGCGTTGCGAGCGAGAGGGGATCAGGTGGCAGCCCGATCAAGCGCGGCGCCATGAACTCCGATCACTTCCGGCCCAGTTCGTCTACGACAACGCCTGCGACACCATCCGCTGCCCGGCCGGAAAGGCCCTTCGACCGTCTGGTCTACACACCCGGAACCGGGCGATCCGATATCGCACTTCGGCCTGCCCGAGTTGCAGGTTGAAGCCGCGATGCACGCCCGGCGCCCAGCGCACGATTCATGGACTGGTTGATCAAGGCGCTCTGGACCGAATGGAGGCGAGAATTTACGCCGACCCCAGCTTGATGCCGATCCGCCGATGTACCGTTGAGCACCCCTTCGGGACGATCAAGCGCATGTCGGGTGGTGGAAGGTTCCTCACCAGGGGGCTTAGGGCGGTGAAAGCCGAAGCGGCGCTCTCGATCCTTGCCTTCAATATCCTCCATGCGGTGAACGCCTTTGGCTCTACAGCGATCATTCCAAGCTGAGCAGGGGCTTCGCGTCGCGTCAGCCGAGCTCGGACACTGCCGGACTGAGTTCTTGCACAGCCTGCCACGACGCCCTCCGGCAGGCGAACAGGCCGGCCGTGCCGCCTTCCCGCGCCGCGAAGTCGGAATCGGCCAGGGCGGGAAAAAGCAGGCCGTCGCGCCGGACGAGCCAGAGTTCGAGCGCCGCACCCAGGGCGGAATCGACCGGCGTGGCGTCGATGCGGTCGAAGAGGCGTTTCAGGGGCGGAGAAAGGGTCGCGAGCGTGGTCATCATGCGCCTCCGGACAGTCTCCCGCACTTTGACGCGCGGCGCCGCCTGCCGCCTTGATCGTCGTCAAGCCGCAAGCGGGGCGACGGACGGAATCAAGAGGCCAGGAGATCCGCGAAGGGCTCGTTCTCGTGCAGCCGGCGGATCGCCTCGGCCAGCAGCGGCGCGGCGGGGACGATGTCGAGCTTGTCCCGGCAGATCCCGTCCGGCAGGCGAAAAGGCGCCGCCGTGTCCGTCACGATGAAGCGCTCGATCGCCGGGTCGGCGAGGACCTGCTCGGCGCCGGCCGAAAACAGGCCGTGGGCGGCGCAGGCGATCACCCGGCGGGCCCCCGCCTTCCGTGCCGCCGTCGCCGCCCGCAGCAGCGTGCCGCCCGTGCTGACGAGGTCGTCCACGATGATGCACGTCCTGCCTTCGACCTCGCCGACGAAGAGGTCGCCGCTGACCGTGCCGGCGCTGCGATGCTTCTCGGCGAAGGCCCTGCCGATCCGCTGTCCGGTCTGCCGCTCGAGGGCCTCGCGCAGGAGCTCGGCCCGCTTGCCGCCGCCGAGGTCCGGCGAGACCACGCACAAGGGCTCCGTTCCCACCACGGCCCGGATCCTCTCGATCAAGAGCGGCGCGGCGCTCAGCGCCACCGTGCGGCAGCGAAAGGCGTTCTCGAACGCCGCGTCGTTGTGCACTTCGAGCGTGACGACCGCATCGGTCCCCACCGCCTCGAAGAGAGCGCCGACATAGCGGGTCGTCACGGGATCGTTCGGCTTGGTGCGGCGATCCTTGCGGGCGTAGCACAGATACGGCACCACCGCCGTCACCCGCGCGGCCCCGGCATCCTTCACGGCCCCGATGAAGAACAGAAGCCGGCAAAGCTTGTCGTTGGCGCTCCGGCCGGACGAGCCGTTCAGGCTGTGCAGGACATAGACGTCGCGGCCGGCGACCGGGCCGAGGGGCCTGGCCTTGTGCTCGCCATCCTCGAAATCGCGCTCCTCGTGGGCGGTGAGCGGCGCCCCGAGCAGGGCGCTCACCGCCTCGCCGAGGTGGTCGGTCCCGGCGAGGGCGAACAGGCAGAAGCCGGCGCCCGCGACGGGCCGCACGGCGGCCGGGGACCAGAGGGTCTCGTTGTCCGGCATGTCGCTCCTCCAGGTCCGCAGCACCGGCGCCCCCGTCATGAGGTCGCGCCCCGGGCGCCGGCGCGGGGCCCGTCCGCCAGCATGGACGGCGATGGCGCAGCCGCATTGACGCCGGTCAAGACCGATCGGTCATGCCGCAGCGCAGCATTGCATTTGACAATTACAAAACTTTATAGTTTTTAAATTTGGCGACGCGATCCCGCGCCGGACGGTTTTCCCGTTCCTCCTCCGATACTCGATCCCATAAGGCCACCATGATGCGCTTTTCGCGCCGTGCTTCACCCCTTCGCTGCGGCCTCGCTCTGGCGGCGGTCGCGATGCTCGCCAGTTGCAACGATCAGCAGAGCGCCGCCGGTGCGCCGCCGCAGCAGGGCCCGCCGCAGGTCGGCTTCGTCACCGTCAAGCGCGAGCGGCTCGCCGTCACCGAGGAACTGCCGGGCCGCACCAGCGCCTATCTGGTGGCGGAGGTCCGGCCGCAGGTCGGCGGCATCGTCCAGCGCCGCGACTTCAAGGAGGGATCGGAGGTGAAGGCCGGCGATCTTCTCTACCAGATCGATCCGGCCAGCTATCAGGCCTCCTACGACAGCGCCGAGGCGGCGCTGGAGAAGGCGCAGGCCAATGTCGCCAGCTCGCAGCTGAAGGCCCAGCGCTACGCCGACCTCGCCAAGGCGCGGGCGGTCAGCCAGCAGGATGCCGACGATGCCGGCGCCACGCTGAAGCAGAATTTCGCCGACGTCGCCTCCGCCAGGGCATCGCTCGAAAGTGCACGCATCAATCTCGCCTACACCAAGGTGACGTCGCCGATTTCCGGCCGCATCGGCAAGTCTGCGGTCACCGCCGGCGCGCTGGTGACGGCAAGCCAGTCGACGACGCTGGCCACCGTGCAGCAGCTCGACCCCATCTATGTCGACGTCTCCCAGTCGAGCACCGAGCTGCTCCGCCTCAAGCGCCAGCTCGCCGACGGGACGCTCAAATATCCGAGCACCGCCGGCGCGAATGTCCGCCTCTTCCTGCCCGACGGCACCGAGTACCCGCTTCCCGGACGGCTCGAATTCTCCGACGTGACGGTCTCCACGACGACGGGCGCCGTCACGCTCCGCGCCGTCTTCCCCAATCCGCACGAGGAGCTGCTGCCCGGCATGTATGTCCGCACCCTCGTGGAGGAAGGCGTCGACGACAACGCCATCGTGGTGCCGCAACGGGGCGTCACCCGCGACCAGCAGGGCAACGCCACCGCCCTCGTCGTCAACGGCGAGGGCAAGGTCGAGGCGCGAACCCTCGGCATCTACCGTTCGGTCGGCGCCGGCTGGTGGATATCGAAGGGTCTGGAAGCCGGCGACCGCCTGATCATGGACGGCCTTCAGAAGGTCCGCCCCGGCGTCGCGGTCCAAACCGTTTCGCTCGACGCCGCCGCCGGGCAGGCGCCAGCCGGCGGGTCGGCAACGATGACCGCAGACAAGTGAGATAGGCCATGGCTCGCTTCTTCATCGACCGGCCCGTCTTCGCCTGGGTCATCGCCATCATCATCATGCTCGGCGGCGTGCTCGCCATCCGCAGCCTGTCCATCGCCCAATATCCGAGCATCGCGCCGCCCGCGGTCGCCATCAGCGCGACCTATCCGGGCGCATCGGCGCAGACGCTGCAGGACACCGTCACCCAGATCATCGAGCAGAAGATGCAGGGCATCGACAACCTGCTCTATATGTCCTCGACCAGCGATTCGACCGGCAGCCTCACCCTCACCATCACCTTCGCCAACGGCACCGATCCGGACATCGCCCAGGTGCAGGTGCAGAACAAGCTGCAGCTCGCCACCCCCCTGCTGCCGCAGGTCGTTCAGCAGCAGGGCATCAAAGTCGCGAAATCCTCCTCCAGCTTCCTCCTCGTGCTCGGCTTCGTCTCCGAAGACGACAGCATGAGCTACAACGACATCACCGACTATGTGGCGAGCAACCTGCAGGACCCGCTGAGCCGGGTGCCGGGCGTCGGCGACACCCAGCTGTTCGGCGCCCAATATGCGATGCGGATCTGGCTCGATCCGAGCAAGCTGAACAATTACGCCATGACGCCGTCGGACGTCTCGACGGCGCTCACCGCACAGAACGCCCAGATATCCGCAGGGCAGCTCGGCGGGACGCCGGCCGTCGACGGCCAGGAACTGAACGCCACCGTCCTGGCGCAGAGCCGCCTGCGGACGCCCGCGGAGTTCGAGGACGTCATCCTGCGGACCAACACCGACGGCTCGATGGTGCGCCTGCGCGACGTCGCCCGCGTCGAGCTCGGCGGCGAAAGCTACACGACGGACGCCCGCTACAACGGCAAGCCCGCGGCCGGCTTCGCCATCAAGCTCGCCACCGGCGCGAACGCGCTCGACACCGCCACCGCGGTGCGGGCCCGGCTGGCCGAGCTCGAACGCTTCTATCCGCACGGGCTGAAGACGGTCTATCCCTACGACACCACGCCCTTCGTCAGCATCTCGATCGAGGAGGTGATCAAGACGCTGTTCGAGGCGATCGGCCTCGTCTTCGTGGTGATGTATGTCTTCCTGCAGAGCTTCAGGGCCACCCTGATCCCCACCATCGCGGTGCCCGTGGTGCTGCTCGGCACCTTCGGCGTGCTGGCGGTTTTCGGCTATTCCATCAACACGCTGACGATGTTCGCGATGGTGCTGGCGATCGGCCTCCTCGTCGACGACGCCATCGTCGTCGTCGAGAACGTCGAACGGGTGATGGCCGAGGACAAGCTCGGGCCGCTGGAGGCCACCCGCAAGTCGATGGACCAGATCACGGGAGCGCTGGTCGGCGTCGCTCTCGTCCTCTCGGCCGTGTTCGTGCCCATGGCCTTCTTCGGCGGCTCGACCGGCATCATCTATCGGCAATTCTCGGTCACCATCGTCTCGGCCATGGTGCTGTCGGTGCTGGTGGCGCTGATCCTCACGCCCGCTTTGTGCGCCACGCTGCTGAAACCCGCCGCACAGGGGCACCACGAGAAGCGCGGCCTCTTCGGCCTGTTCAATCGGGGCTTCGACAGCACGACCCGCGGCTATCAGTCGATGGTGCGCGGCATCCTGAGACGAGGCCTGCGCTTCGGCCTGGTCTACCTGCTCATCGTCGGCGGCCTGGTCTTCCTGTTCTCGCGCCTGCCCAGCGGCTTTCTTCCCGATGAGGATCAGGGCGTGATGTTCGCCCAGGTCGTCCTGCCGAGCGGCGCCACGCAGGCGCGGACGCTGGGCGTCCTCAAGCAGGTCGAGGACCACTTCCTCAAGGACGAGAAGGACGCCGTCGAATCCGTCTTCTCCGTGGCGGGCTTCAGCTTCGCCGGCTCGGGCCAGAACATGGGCGTCGCCTTCTTGAAGCTCAGGGATTGGAGCGAACGCAAGAGCCCGGCCCTCAAGGTCGGCGCGGTCGCCGGCCGGGCGATGGCGGCCTTCTCGCAGATCCGCGACGCGATGGCCTTCGCCTTCCCGCCGCCCGCCGTGATCGAGCTCGGAAACGCCACCGGCTTCGATCTAGAGCTCGAGGACCGCGCCGGCCTCGGCCATGACAAGCTCATGGCGGCGCGCAACCAGTTCCTCGGCATGGCGGCGCAGGACGGACGGCTCGTCGCCGTGCGGCCGAACGGCCAGGAGGATGCGCCGCAGTTCCAGATCGACGTCGACCGCGGGCGCGCCGGCGCGCTCGGCCTCACCTTCTCCGACATCAACAACACCCTGTCGGCGGCATGGGGCTCGAGCTATGTCGACGACTTCATCGACCGCGGACGCGTGAAGAAGGTCTACATGCAGTCGGAAGCCGCCGCGCGCATGCAGCCCGAGGATCTCTATCGCTGGTATGTCCGCAATACGACCGGGGAGATGGTGCCGTTCTCGTCCTTCTCCCAGGCGCATTGGACCTATGGCTCGCCGCGTCTCGAACGCTACAACGGCATTTCCTCGGTCGAGATCCTGGGCCAGCCGCGGCCCGGCATCTCCAGCGGCGTGGCCATGGCTGCGGCGGAGCAGATCGCGGCGAAGCTGCCGCCCGGCATCGGCTATGAGTGGACCGGGCTGTCCTATCAGGAGCGGCAGGCGGGATCGCAGACCCTCCTCCTCTACGGCCTGTCGATGCTGGTCATCTTCCTTTGCCTGGCGGCCCTCTATGAAAGCTGGTCGATCCCCTTCTCGGTGATGCTGGTGGTCCCGCTCGGCATGATCGGCGCAGTGGCGGCGGCGACCTGGGCGGGCCTTTCCAACGACGTCTATTTCCAGGTCGGCCTCCTCACCACCATCGGCCTCGCCGCCAAGAACGCCATCCTCATCGTCGAATTCGCCAAGGATCTGCAGGAGAAGGGCATGGACCTGGTCGAGGCGACGCTCCTCGCCGTCCGCCAGCGCCTGCGGCCGATCCTGATGACGTCCCTGGCCTTCATCCTCGGCGTCCTGCCGCTGGCGATCAGCAACGGCGCCGGCTCCGGCGCCCAGAACGACATCGGCATCGGCGTCATGGGCGGCATGATCGCCGCAACCCTGCTCGGCGTCTTCTTCGTGCCCCTGTTCTTCGTGCTCGTCCGCCGGGTCTTCAAGCCGAAGCTGCGAGGCGGAGAAGCCGGCTCTCCATCCCCTCTTTCGGCTCCTTCCGAGGCTCACTGACATGACCATCAAACCTCTCCTCGGCGTGTCGATGGCCGCTGCGATCGCAGCCGTCCCGCTCGCGGGCTGCCAGACCCTGGCGCCCGACTATGTGCGTCCGGCGATGGCGTCCGCCGCGGCCTGGCCTACCGGCCCCTCCTACGCCAGGCTGCCGGGCCGCACGCCGCCGGCCGCAGCCGCCGATATCGGCTGGGCGGACTTCTTCACCGATGCCAGGCTGAGGAAGCTGATCGCCATCGCCCTGGAGAACAACCGTGACCTGAGGGTCGCGGCGCTCGACATCGCCAAGGCCCGGGCGACCTTCCAGGCCCAGAACGCCCAGCTCCTGCCCACCATCAACCTGTCCGGCAGCGCGACCCTCGAGCGCCAGCCGAGCACCACCGGCCCCGGCAACGTCGTCACCCGCTCCGGCAGCATCGGCGTCGGCATCAGTTCGTTCGAGATCGATTTCTTCGGGCGGCTGCAGAGCCTGTCGCAGCAGGAACTGGAGAATTACCTGGCGAGCGAGGAAGCCCATCGCACCAGCTACCTGACCCTCGTCTCGGAGGTGGCCAACGCCTATACGACGCTCGCCTCGGACAAGGACCATCTGAGCCTGTCGCAGAGCACCCTCAAGAGCCAGCAGGACTCGCTCGAACTGACGCAGCGCAGCGTCAATGCGGGCACCTCGACGGACCTCGCCGTCGCCCAGCAGCGCAGCAGCGTCGAGACCGCGCGCGGCGACATCGCGTCCTATACGGCGCAGATCGCCCAGGACATCAACGCCCTCACCCTCTATCTCGGCACGAGCGTTCCTCCCGATCTCCTGCCGAACTCCCTGGCGAGCATCGGCGAACCCCGTCGGATTCCGGTCGGGCTGCCCTCGGACGTGCTGCTGCGCCGGCCCGACATCCTGGAGGCGGAGCACACGCTCAAGGGCGCCAACGCCAATATCGGCGCCGCCCGTGCCGCCTTCTTCCCCAGCATCACGCTGACGAGCAACGCCGGAACCAGCCAGGCCCTGGCGCGTTTGTTCAAGGCCGGCAGCGGAGCATGGGTGTTCTCGCCCAATCTCAACCTGCCGATCTTCGACGGAGGCCAGAATCTCGCCAATCTCCGCAGTTCCGAGGCCGACAGGGACATCGACATCGCGCAGTATGAAAAGGCAATCCAGTCCGGCTTCAAGGAAGTCGCCGACGCCCTTGCCGTGCATGGCACGATGGCGGCACGGATGTCGGCGCAGACGGCCCTGGTCGCCGCCTATCAGCGCGACTATGATCTGTCGATGACCCGGTTCCGCGACGGCATAGACAGCTACCTCTCGGTGCTGCAATCGCAACAGTCTCTCTATACGGCCCAGCAGAATCTCATCACCTTGAAGGCGTCCCGCATGACCAATATAGCGACCCTGTACAAGGTCCTCGGCGGCGGGTGGGCACCCAGCGCGCCGCGCCCCGTCGCGATGGCCTCGGGAGCCCGGTAGCAGCTGCCATGGCTCAGCCAGCCCCCATGGAGAAAGCGCGGCGCAAGCCCGGCCGGCCGCCCAGCGCGCCGCCGGAGGAGCGGCGCGCGAAGATCCTCCAGGCGGCCGAGAGCGTCTTTCTCGCCGCCGGATTCGGCGCGGCGAACATGGACGACATCGCCCGGCTGGCGGGCATGTCGAAGCGCACCGTCTACGAGCTCTTCGGCACCAAGGAAGCCCTTTTTTCCGAGCTCGTCGACGCTCGTCACGGCGGCGTGCCCGACCTGAACGACAAGCCCGACGCCTCCGAGACGGAGCTGGTCGACAATCTCACCGACCTCGCCATGTTCATCCGCTCGCCGCGGCAGATCGCCATCCAGCGCGTCATCTTCGCCGAATATATGCGCAACGCCGAGCGGTCCCAGAACGTCTTCAGCCACCTCGCCAGGAGCGGCCAGGACGGGCTTTCGCGCTGGATCGCCGGGCAGGCGAGAGCCGGCCGCATCGCCGTCGCCGATCACGACGAAGCCGCGAGCGTCCTCTTGGGCATGACCGTCGGCCATATGCATGCCAGGCTCCTGCTGCTGGGCCTGGATCCCGACCTGTCGCGGGAGGTCACGCGCGAACGCATCGCCCGCGCCGTGCGGATCTTCCTCGCCGGAACGCGGGCGCCGGCCGAAGCGTCTCCCCCCGGGCCCGGCGAACCGCCCAGGCTGCGCGAGGATGCCGCCTGAAAGGCGCGCCCGGCCGTGCAACTCCCCGGTCCGGCCGGAACGACCCGAGGGGCATCATGTGCCGGAACCAATCGCCTCGGAAGGCATTGAGGCTGCGGACGCTACCCTGGCGTGCAGGTCAAATGGAGGCTGTGATGTCGCGATCGATGGTGATGGGTCTTGTGGCTGCGGTTTGTGTCGGCGCGCCGGCGGCCTGGGCAGCGCCGAGCCTGCCTGTGCCGGTCGCCGGCACGGCGTCCGTGCTGCCCGTGCAATACAGCCCCTGCCCGCCCGGCTACAAGGTCACCAGCCATGGCGGCTGCAAGCTGAGCCATTATTTGCGGCACCACCCCTACCAGAACCCGAACAATTATGCCGATCCGCCGCCGCGCTATCGCGACGGCTATGACAGGCCGCGCCCCCGCTACTACGACGAAGGCGATTGACTCGGAAAATACGTCGAAACAATAGGTTGGAGAAAAATTGCGATGCGATGAGATCGCGATTTTTCTCCAGCGCGGGCCTGCGATCCATCCGTGGCACATCAGGCGCAACAGGATGCCCCGGCGGTCAAGCCGTGCCGGGTAAGCCCGCTCCGCATGCGCCGGAGCGTCCGCACGGCAAGCGCCCGACGGCGGGTGGCACCCTTCCTTTGCGGTGGGCAGGGATGCCGGAGCCGATCTCGGCCGTTCATCGCCCTGAAGGCTGAACGGAGCAGTTTCCGGGTGGACAGAGTCCCTGCCGAGAGCGCTGCCGGCATCGGCCCGGCAAGGCCCGGCATCCCGTCGAAAGCCCGCAGCATTCCCACTACAATGATACCAGGGCCGGCGAATGTGGTTCAAAGATGGCAGGACCCTCCGGCAAGAATTTATCGGCGGCATTCACCTCCTTTTTTCACGGCCCTCTCCTGATTTTCTTAAATTGATGATAGATTTATTTATGATGAATTTGGATATGAGATTGCTTTTCTGAAATATATTCCATTTCTTCAGATTGATCGGGCTCATAACCCAAAGATTTAAATTTGTAACGTCCCCTTTGGTCGGAGTTATATTATCCATCTATCCTTGATATTCGGCCGCACCGATTTTTTGCTGGAAAAAAGATAATTTGTCGCGTCTCAGGCCTTTGAGATGGAATGATGTTCATGCTAGGGAGCTTCTTAAGGTACCCATACGCTTACAAGGGTGCCGTCCAGAAGTTTCGGCCAGTATTCGCCGAGAAAGCGGCCGATATCATTCTGGTTTGGGAGGTCTTATGAAGAATTCGCGCGTTTCTCTCATGATTTCGGCAGCGCCCTGCGCAATGTCCGGCCCCTGGGAAGCAAGGTCACGTTCAGCGGTTTCCCGACGCAAAGCCGGCCTGCCCGTCCTGGCGATGGCCGCGGCGTTGGCATTGGCAGCCGCGAGCCCGGCATTTGCTGCTGACGGTACGAATGGCAATCCCGGCACGAACGGCGCAGCCGGCACCGTGGGAACCGCGGGTCAGAACAACCCCCTCGGAACGGGATCGAATGGCGGCACCGGGGGCACCGGCGTGGCGGGCACGGATGGCGCCAACGGTACGGATGGTACCGCCGGCGATGCCGGCATCGACGGCACGACGGGATATGTGATCACGGGCTCCCCCTCCACGCCCTTCAGCAACACGGGCACGATCGACGGCACGGGCGGCGGCGGCGGCGGCGATGGCGGCAATGGCGGCACGGGTGGCGCCGGTGGTAATGGCGGCAACGGTGGCGCCGGCGGAAGCGGCGGCACGGGTGGTCTTCTCTTCACCGGCGGCAATGGCGGCAGTGGCGGCAATGGTGCCGCAGGCGGCAATGGCGGTGCCGGCGGCATTGGCGGCGACGGCGCCGCGGGCGGCAATGGCGGCGACGGCCTGTCGTCGGTGCTGGACGGCCTGACGATCGACAACAGCGGCAGCATTTCCGGCGGAGCCGGCGGTATTGGCGGAGCCGGCGGCAATGCGGGCAATGGCGGTGCCGGTGGTACTGGCGGCACCGGCGGGACGGGCGGAGCGGGCGGGGTGGCCGGCTCCGGCGGCAATGGCGGCAATGCCGGCAATGGCGGCGTCGGCGGCGTAGGGGGTGCCTCCGGTGCAACAGCGGGCGTGGGCGGCGTCGGCGGCAATGGCGGCACCGGCATCACCGTCAATCAGGCGACGATCAACAACACGGGTGGCGGCACGATCAGCGGCGGTGCCGGCGGCAATGGCGGCGTCGGCGGTGCGCTGGGCGATGGCGGCGCCGGTGGTGCCGGTGGCAATGGCGGCGCCAGCGGTGCCGCGGGCACGTTGAGTGTCCTGTCGGCGTCGGGCACCGGTGGCGATGCGGGGGCTGGCGGCTCCGGCGGGGCTGGCGGAGCCGGCGGCACCGGTGGCGACACCGGCGGCGCGGGCGGCGCCGGTGGCAACGGCACGTCCGGAGGCAACGGCGCCGCCGGCAAGGGCGGCTTCATCGCGGTAAACGGCAATCCGGTTACCGACGGCGCCGGCGGCGATGGCGGTGTGGGCGGCAGTGGCGGAGCCGGCGGCGTAGGCGGCAGCGGCGGCTCGGTGGGTGGTGCCGGCGGTCAGGGCGGCACGGCCGGCGCGGGCGGCAGTGGCGGAAAGGGCGGCAACGCCACCGTTATTCTCGTCCAGGGATCGGATGGCGGCAATGGCGCCGCCGGCGGCACCGGCGGGAGCGGCGGCGCTGGCGGCACGGGCGATATCGGAGGCAGCGCCGGTCTCGGCAATACGGGCGGAGCCGGTGGCTCCGGCGGCGCCGCCGGCAATGGCGGCTACCTCGGCAAGAAGGGAACGGCGGGAACCGGCGCCGGCAAGGGAGGAGACGGCTCCGGCGGTACGGCGGGGGTGAGCACCGGCTCTCCGCCGCCCACCGTCGCAGCCGGCAATGGCGGCGCTGGCGGTGTCGCGATCTCGGGTGACCAGCTGATCATCAACAATGACAGCACCAGCACGATCACGGGCGGCAAGGGTGGTGCGGCCGGCGGAGTCGGCGCCGTGGCCGGCGCCGGCGGTGCGGCCATCAAGGGCACGAACCTCACCATCGTCACGAGCGGCACCATCGCCGGCGGCATGTCCGGCGACGACACGACGCGCGCCGATGCGATCGATTTCACCGGCGGCACCAACAGCCTGACGCTGGAGGCGGGTTATACGCTCCTCGGCAATGTCGTAGGGGAAGCCGGCACGACGAACACATTGATACTCGGCGGCGATGACAATGCCAGCTTCGACGTTTCGAAGGTGGGAGCCCTGAATTCCGCGGCGCAGTTTCAAAATTTCGGCGCGTTCGAGAAGACCGGCGACAGCACCTGGACGCTGACCGGCACGACCACGGCCGTCACGCCGTGGACGCTCGACCAGGGCACGCTCTCCGTCTCGGACGACGGGGCGCTCGGCGATGTCTCGGGCGGGCTGACCTTCAACGGCGGCACGCTGGAGGTGACCGGCACGAGCTTCACCTCGACGACCCGCAGCATCATTTGGGGTGACGGAGGTGGCGGCTTCGACATCGACGACGCCGGCAACACCTTCACCGTCAGCCAGACCCTGACCGGCATCGGCGGCCTGACCAAGAGCGGCGCCGGCACGCTGGTGCTGTCGGGCGCCGACACCTATACGGGGGCGACGACGGTTTCGGCCGGCACGCTGAAGGGCGGGGCGGCCAACGCCTTCAGCGCGGCGAGCGCGACGACCGTCGCCGGCGGCGCGACGCTCGATCTCGGCGGCTTCGGCCAGGCGATCGGCTCGCTGGCCGGCGCCGGCACGGTGACCAACAGCGGCGGCGCGGCCGCGGCCCTCACCGCCGGCGGCGATGATAGCTCCACCACCTTCTCGGGCGTGATCGAGGACGGCACGAGCGCGACCGCCCTGACCAAGACCGGCACCGGCACGCTGACGCTCAACGGCGTCAGCACCTATACGGGTGCGACCACGGTCTCGGCCGGCAAGCTGGTGGTCGGCGACGATGCCTCCTCCGGCGCCAGCCTGGCCAGTATCGTCACGGTGCAGGACGGCGCGGCGCTGGGCGGCAAGGGCTCGATCGGCGGCCTCGTGGTCGAGAGCGGCGGCACCGTCGCGCCCGGCAATTCGATCGGCACCCTCACCGTCAACGGCAATGTCGTGTTCGACGCCGGCTCGATCTACGACGTCGAGGCCGATCCGGCCAGCGGCGACAGCGACCTCATCCATGCCACCGGCACGGCGACCCTCAATGGCGGCTCGGTGCTGCATCTCGGCCTCGGCGGCAACTACCAGGCGCTGCAGACCTACACCATCCTGGAGGCCGACAGCGGCGTCACCGGCACCTTCGACACGATCAGCTCCAACTACGCCTTCATCGATCCGATCCTCGGCTATACCCCCGACAGCGTGACGATGACGCTCGCCCGCAACGACGTCTCCTTCGCTTCGGTGGCGCAGACGCGCAACGAGGCGGCGACGGGCGCGGCGGTCGACAGCCTGCCGCCGGGGACCAACGCGGTGTGGAACGCCGTCGCCGTGCTCGATGCCGCCGGGGCGCGGCACGCCTTCAACCAGCTTTCCGGCGAGGTGCATGCCTCGCTCGCCGGGCAGATGATCGAGGACAGCCGCTTCGTGCGCGAGGCCGCCCTCGACCGGCTGCGCGACGCCTTCTGCGCCACCGGCTTCGGCGCCAGCCCCGCCCGGCCGGATGCCGGCGGCATCACCGCCGGCGCCGGCTGCGAGGCCAATCCCGGCCGCTTCACCGCCTGGGGCCATGCCTTCGGCGCCTGGGGCCATGCCGGCACCGACGGCAATGCCGCCTCATCCTCGCGCTCGATCGGCGGCTTCGTCGCCGGCCTCGATGCGCCGATCTTCGACGACTGGCGCGCCGGCCTGCTGGCGGGCTACAGCCAGTCGAATGTCGACGTCGACGCCAGAGGCTCCTCGGCCACCAGCGACGATTATACGCTCGGCCTCTATGGCGGCAGGCAATGGGGCGCGCTCGCCCTCCGGCTCGGCGGCGCCTATACCTGGCACGACATCGACACCAGCCGCACGGTGGCCTTCGACGGCTTCGCCGGCTATCCGCAGGCGAGCTACCATGCCGCCACGGCGCAGGCCTTCGGCGAACTCGGCTACCGGCTGACCAGCGGCGGCATCGGGCTCGAGCCCTTCGCCAACCTCGCTTACGTCAACCAGCATGTCGACGGCTTCACCGAGGAAGGCAGCGCCGCCGCGCTCACCGCGTCCGGCCGCAACGAGGGGGTGACCTTCTCCACCCTCGGCTTCCACCTCGCCGGCACCTTCGAGACCGGAGGCCTGCCGGTCACCGCCAAGGCGACGCTCGGCTGGCGCCATGCCTATGGCGAGACCACGCCGACCTCGCTGTTCGCCTTCTCCGGCGGCAGCAGCGCCTTCGAGGTCGCCGGCCTGCCGGTCACCCGCGATGCCGCCATCGTCGATGCCGGCCTCGACGTCCACCTCACGCCGAGCACCACCCTAGGCGTCAGCTATGGCGGCCAGTTCGGGCGCCGGACCATCGACCAGAGCGCGAAGGGCACCCTCACGGTGAACTTCTAAATCGCGCGGAGGGGGCCACCAAGGTCCGGGGGGGCAGCGGCTCGGTGCCTCAGCCCCCGGCGGCGGGGTAGACGCGCGAGGATCGGGCCGCCCACCGCAATCGGATCGGGCCGGGATGGTCGGGCAGGCCGCCGGCCAGGGTGTTGCAGGCGATGCGCACCGAGACGCCTTCGCCCCAGCCGGTCTTCGCCTGCAGGTGAATGGCGTCGCCGAGGAAGGTGGTGTCGACGATGGTCGCGGGCAGCACCATCCCGGGCCCCTCTTCGCCATCGCCGGCGATCGCCAGATGGTCGGGCCGCACCATGATGGCGATGGCCTCGCCGGCGCGCCGGCCGGATGCCGGCAGGCCCTTTAGGAGCGTTCCGTCCGGCAGCACCGCCTCGATCTCCGCGCCCTCCACCCGGGTGACCCTGCCCGGCAGGAAGTTGGAATCCCCGATGAAGCCGGCGGCGAAGCGCGTGGCGGGCGCGTCGTAGAGGTCGCGGCCCGAGCCGATCTGCTCGATGCGGCCATGGTTGAACAGCGCGATGCGGTCGGAAAGCCGCAGCGCCTCTTCCTGGTCATGGGTGACGTAGAGAATGGTCACGCCCATCTCGTTGTGGATCCGCTTGATCTCGAACTGGATCTCCTCGCGCAATTTCTTGTCGAGGGCCGAGAGCGGCTCGTCCATCAGCAGGAGGGGCGGATCGTAGGCGAGCGCCCGCGCCAGCGCCACGCGCTGCTGCTGGCCGCCGGAGAGCTGGGCCGGCATGCGGTCGGCATAGGGCTCCAGCCGCACCAGCCTGAGCATCGCCGCCACCCGCGCGTCGATCTCGGCCCGCGGCCGCCGGCGCACGGCGAGCGGAAAGGCGACGTTGCCGGCCACGCTCAGATGCGGGAACAGCGTGTAGCGCTGGAACACCATGCCGATATTGCGCTTGTTGGACGGCACCGGCAGCAGCGAGCTGCCGGCCAGCAGCACGTCGCCCGCCGAGGGCTCCTGGAAGCCGGCGATGACGTAGAGCGTGGTGCTCTTGCCCGAGCCGGAGGGGCCGAGAAAGGTGACGAACTCCCCCTTGGCGATGTCCAGCGATACATCCTGGACCGCGGTGGCGGTGCCGTAGCTCTTGGTGATGCTGCGGATCGAGAGGAAGGGCGTCGTCATGAGGTCTTGTCCTTGCCCAGGAAGGTGGCGAGCAGCATCATCAGGGCGGTGGCCCCGACGAGCAGGGCGGAAGCGGCGGCGATCACCGGCGAAAGGTCCTGCCGGAGCGTCGCGAAGATCCGCACCGGCAGGGTCTGCAGATCGGGGCTCGCCATGAAGACGGCGACCACCACTTCGTCCCAGGAGGCGAGGAAGGAGAAGATCGCCGCGCCGAACAGGCCGAGATGGATGGCGGGCACGGTGACGCGCATCATCGCTTCCAGCCTGCCGGCGCCGCACAGCACGGCCGCATCCTCGATGGCGGTGTCGAAGCGCTCCAGCGCATTCGAGATCGAGATGACGGCGAAGGGCAGCGCCACCACCAGATGGGCGATGACGAAGCCGGCGAAGGTGCCGTTCAGATGCAGCCGCAGGAACAAGGCGTAGAGCGCCACCGCCAGCACCACCACCGGCAGGATCATCGGGGTCAGGAACAGTGCCCGCAGGAAGCCGCGGCCAGGGAAGCGCCCGCGCGTCAGGCCGATCGAGGCCATGAAGCCGAGCAGGGTCGACAGCACGGTGACGGTGACCGCGACCTCGAGGCTGGCGACGAAGGAGGCGATCCAGTCCGGATCGGCGAAGAGCTGGCGGTACCATTTCAGCGTCCAGGCCGGCGGCGGGAATTGCAGCCATTGCGAGGAGCCGAAGGACAGGGCGACGATCAGCACGATCGGCAGCAGCAGGAAGATGCCGACGAGGACGCCGCTGGCGATCAGCAGATAGCGTATCCAGCCCAGGCGGTTGAAATCGAGCAGCATGGCCTCACCTCCCCGCCGTGCCGAAGCCGAAATAACGGTACTGGACGGCATAGATGCCGAGGCACACCACCAGCAGCACCACGGCGGCGGCGCCGGCCAGGCCCCAGTTCAGCAGGGATTGCACGAGCTGGGCGATCAGCTCGGCCAGCATCATGTTCGACGTGCCTCCCAGCAGCGCCGGCGTGACGAAATAGCCGAGCGACATCACGAACACCATCAGCACGCCGGCCGCCACGCCCGAGCCGACCAGCGGCAGGAACACCCGGGCGAAGACCTGCCAGCGGCTCGCCCCGCACAGCGAGGCGGCCCGGAAGATGGACGGATCGAGGCTGCGCATGGTGGCGTGCAGCGTCAGGATCATGAAGGGCAGCATGATATAGGTCATGCCGATGGTCACGCCCGCGAGGTTGTTGATCAGCGGCAGCGGCTGGGCGATCAGCCCGAGCTGCATCAGCATCTTGTTGATGATGCCGGTGCGCTGCAGCAGCACCATCCAGGCATAGGTGCGGGCGAGCAGGTTCGTCCACATCGACAGGACGATGACGGCGAACAGCAGGCGCGACCAGCGGTGCGGCGCGATGGCGAGCAGCCAGGCCACCGGGAAGGCGAGGACGAGGGTCACGGCGGTGACGATGGCGGCCACCAGGAAGGTGTTGGCGAAGACGCGCAGATAGGTCGTCGAGCCGAAGATCTCGGCATAATTCTGCAGGCCGGGCTGCGGTTCGAGGAGGCTCCTGAGCAGTAGCGCCAGCACCGGCACCACGAAGAAGAGCAGGAGGAAGGCCAGCGCCGGCACCACCGGACCGAGCCCCGACGTCCGCCGGCTGCGCGGGACGGGCTTACGATCGGCGATGGTCGGGACTGCGGTCATCTGTGGGATCTCAATGGGGGCGGGAGAGGAAAATCCATGGCGGGCTTTCCCTCCATGAGCGCCAACTTTGCCGAAAAAAGCGCGATTTTCCTTCTCCCATGGGGGAGAAGGTCCCGGCAGGGGGATGAGGGTCTGGACGTCGACGCAGGCAGCACGAAACCGCGCTTCAGTGGTTGAAGTCCAGTCCCTCATCCGGCGCTGCGCGCCACCTGCTCCCAAACGGGAGAAAGAAGATCGCGTTTTTCCCGCAGACCTGGCGCCTGGAGGTTTTCGCTTCCGCGCCGGCAGGGCAATCGCGGTCGGCGATCCCCTACCCGCGGGACCGCCGGCAGAACCGCCGCCCGTCCTATTTCACCTGCCAGTCATACCAGCGCTTGGCGATCTCGTCGCGATGCTCGGCCCAGTAGTTCATGTCGAGATTGATCTGCGAGGCGGTGAACTTGTCGGGCAGCGTCGCCGCGGCCTTGGCATCCATCAGCGCCGCCGCCTTGACGTTGGTGGGGGCGTAGTTGGTCGCCGACGCCATGTCGGCCTGACCCTTGGCGCTGGTGGCCTCGGCCAGGAACTTCATGGCGATGTCCTTGTGCTTGGCGCCCTTCGGCACCACCAGCACGTCGGCCGCGGTGAGGTTCTGGTTCCAGGACAGGCCGACATTGGGATTGTCGGCCTGGATGGCGAAGATGCGGCCGTTCCAGAACATGCCGATCGGCGCCTCGCCGGAGGCCAGCAATTGCTGCGACTGGGCGCCGCCGCCCCACCACACGATATCCGACTTGATGGTGTCGAGCTTCTTGAAGGCGCGGTCGAGATCGAGCGGATAGAGCTTGTCGGGCGCCACGCCGTCGGCGAGCAGGGCGATCTCCAGCACGCCGGGGGCCGACCATTTGTAGAAGGTGCGCTTGCCCGGGAAGGCCGCGGTGTCGAAGAGATCGGCCCAGCTCTTGGGCTCCTTGCCGCCGAGGGCGTCCTTGTTGAAGCCCAGCACGAAGGAATAATAGAAGCTGCCGACCGAGTGGTCGGTGACGAAGCGCGGATCGAGATCGCCCTTCGGGACGACGGCGAAGTCGATCGGCTCCAGCAGGCCGGCCTTGGCGGCGGCCACGGCGAAATCGCCCTCGACGTCGACGACGTCCCAGTCGACGTTGCCGCTGTCGACCATGGCCTTGAGCTTGCCGTAGTCGGTGGGGCCGTCCTGCTTGACGGTGATGCCGGTGGCGGCGGCGAAGGGCTCGGCCCAGGCCTTCTTCTGGGCATCCTGCGTGGTGCCGCCCCAGCTGGTGAACACCATGCTGCCGTCGGCGCGGGCGGCGCCGGCGCCCAGCAAGGCGATGGAGAGGGCGGCGAGGCCGCCCGCGACGATCCTGCTCATGGTCATACGAAGTCCCCTTCTCTGGTTCAGGTCTGTGGTGTCCGACCTTGTTCGACCGCTTTGTGCGTCTTGTCGTTTCGTCCGGCGATGCCGCCCTCAGGCGAGCGGCGAGAAAGCCGCCGGTTTGAGTATCTTGTTCTCCATCGTCTCGATGCAGGCCTGGATCTTCGGCGCGAAGGCCTGCCAGCGCGGATCGGCGGCCAGCGCGCTGCGGCGGGCCTCGCGGTCGTCGAGGCTGGCATAGGCCCAGACATGCACGATCTCGTTGAGGACCCCGATCTCGGAAAAGAAATAGCCGACGAGGGTGCCGAGATGGCTCTTCTGCAGGCCGATGCCCTCGTCCTCGACGAGCCTGAGATAGGCCGGCATCATGCCGGTCTTCAGGCGGTAGGTGCGCATCTCGTAGATCATCGCCGCTCTCCTCAGCGCATCACGAAGGGATCGGGAATCGGATCGTCGGAGGTGCGGATCCACACCGCCTTGGTCCGCGTGTAGTCGAGGATCGATTCCGCCCCGCCCTCGCGCCCCAGGCCCGAGCGGCCATAGCCGCCGAAGGGCACGATGGGCGACACCGCCCTGTAGGTGTTGACCCAGACGATGCCGGCCCTGAGCCGACGGATCAGCCGATGGGCGCGCGTCAGGTTCGTGGTGAAGATGCCGGAGGCGAGGCCGAAGCGGGTATCGTTGGCGAGCGCCACCGCCTGCGGCTCGTCGTCGAAGGCGACGACGCTGAGGACCGGCCCGAACAGTTCCTCGGCGACGCACGGGATGCCGTTGCCGGCGGCCAGCACGATGGTCGGCTCGAAATACCAGCCCTCGGGCAGTCCGGCCGGGCGGCGGCCGCCCTGCACGATGGTGGCGCCCTCGGCAACGCTGCGGGCCAGGACCGCCTCGATATGTTCATATTGGCGCCGCGTCGCCAGCGGTCCCATCTCGCTCGCCTGGTCCTGCGGGTCGCCGATGCGGATGCGCGCGGCCTTGGCCTTGAGGATGTCGACCAGCCGGTCATGCGCGGCCCGCTCGACATAGAGGCGCGAGCCGGCGACGCAGCTCTGGCCGCTGGCGGCGAAGATGCCGGCGATGATGGCGTTGGAGACGCTTTCGAGGTCGGCGTCGGCGAAGACGATCACCGGCGACTTGCCGCCGAGCTCCAGCGTGGTGTGGGCGAGGTTTTCGGCGGTGTTGCGCAGGATGTGGCGGGCGGTGTCCGGCCCGCCGGTGAAGGCCACGCGCGAGACCGCGGGATGGCTGGTCAGGACCCGGCCCGCCGGTTCGCCGAAGCCGGTGATGATGTTGACCACGCCCTTGGGGAAGCCGGCCTCGTGCACCAGCCGCGCGAATTCGAGCAGCGGCGCCGGCCCGTCCTCGGAGGCCTTCAGCACCACCGTGCAGCCGGCCGCCAGCGCCGGCCCGAGCTTCACGGCGGAGAGGAAGAGCTGCGAGTTCCACGGCACGATGGCGGCGACGACGCCGATCGGCTCGCGCCGCAGGAACACTTCCATGTCGGGCTTGTCGATCGGCAGATGCGCGCCTTCGACCTTGTCGGCCAGCCCGCCGAAATAGCGGTAATAGTCCGCGACATAGCCGATCTGGGCCGTGGTCTCGCGGATGATCTTGCCGGTATCGCGCGTCTCCAGCTCCGCCAGGCGCCCGGCATGGCGGGCGACGAGGTCGCCGAGCCGGGTCAGGAGCCTGCCGCGCTGCGTCGCCGTCAGCTCGGCCCAGGACGGATCGTGGAATGCCCGTTCGGCCGCCGCGACGGCCCGATTCACATCCGCCTCCCCGGCCGCCGGCATCAGGGCCCAGGCCCTGCCCGTCGAGGGATCGAGGCTCTCGAAGGTCTCGGCGGCCTCGACGAAGGCGCCGTCGATATAGAGCGGGAAGCGAGGCAGGCTCATCGGGTCTCCCAGCAGAAAATGGCGCCTTCTCCGGAATGCTCTAGGCGAAGGCCGGCAGGACATGCCTGATGAACAGATCGAGCGACTTCTTCTTGCGCTCATGCGAGATGCCGCTGTCGATCCAGATCGAGAACTGGTCGTAGCCGAGCGCCTCATAGGCCTTCAGCCGCCCGATCACCGCCTCCGGCTCGCCGATGACGAGGTTCTTCAGCACCGTCTCGGGCGCGTATTGGGGCATGGCCGCCATCTCCTCCGCGCCGAGAGGCTCCATGAAGCCCTGGCGGATCGGCCGCTTGTTCTGGAACCAGGCGCCGAACAGGCAGTAGAAGGCGCTGAGGTCGCGGGCGAGCGCCTGCGTCTCCGCCGGCGAATCCGACACGAAAGTGTGCTGCAGCAGCATGATGCGTGGCCGCGGCACTTCGGGATGATCGGCGACGGCGGCGTTGAAGCGCTCCATCAGCGCGGCGACTTCGCCGTCGCCCGAGGCGAGCGGCGTCACCTGCACGTTGCAGCCGCTGGCGACCGCGAAATCATGGCTGTTGGGGTCGCGCGCCGCGATCCAGATCGGCAGCGCGTCCTGCACCGGCTTGGGCGAGGCGGTGCTGGCGGGAAAGGACCAGAACTCGCCCTCATGGGCATAGTCGCCCTCCCACAGCTTCTTGACCGCCGGCACCAGTTCGCGCATGCGCCGGCCGGCTCCCCAGGCGTCCAGCCCGGGCACGAGGCGCTCATATTCGAAGGAATAGGCGCCGCGGGCGATGCCGAGATCGAGGCGCCCGTCGCACGCCACGTCGGTGAGCGCGGCCTCGCCGGCCAGCTTGATCGGATGCCAGAAGGGCGCGATGACGTTGCCGGTACCGAGGCGGATGCGGCTGGTCCTGCCCGCCAGATAGGCGAGCTGCACGAAGGGATTGGGCGAGATGGTGAATTCCATCGCGTGATGCTCGCCGATCCAGGCCGTCTCGAAGCCGGCGGCCTCGGCCGTCAGCACCAGCTCCTCCAATTCGTGGAAGAGCTCGCGATGGGGCTTGGCCGGGTCGGAGCGTTCCATATGCACGAAGAGCGAGAACTTCATCGCATGGGCCCCCTTCAGACCTGCCGCTGCAGCGGATGGACGGTGCCTTGCACGGCATCGCCGACATAGATGCCGAAGACATCCTCGTTGCGCTCGCGGACATAGCGGCCCAGCATCGAGCGGATGGCGTAGTCGCGCAGCCTGTCCCAGGGGATGTCGCCGAAGCGGATCAGCCGCAGCGCGCCCGACTGGTCCGGCGGCGCCTTCAGCGTGCCGCGGTAATAGATCGACATCGCGCCCGCCCCGGCCTGCGGATCCTCGAACACCGCGAAGAGGAAGCCGAGATCGGCCTCGATGCCGAGATGGCGCATCCGGCCGGCGAGGCTGGCCGGATCGGTGCCGGTGCCGAGCGCGATGCCGGCCGGCAGATCGAGGCGGCCGTCGTCGCCGGCGATGAACAGGATGGCGTCGTCATGCTCCAGGATCGCCCCGACGCGGACCTTGCCCCCGCTCGCCGCGACCTTGTCGAGCGAAAGCCCGAAGGTGACATGGGCGCCGCGGCAATAGCCGAGAGGGTTGAGCGGCCTGTGGTCGAAGCCGACGACCTCGCCGATCAGGATGACGTGATCGCCCGCCTCGATCGCCTCGTGGCGGCGGCAATCGAACCAGGCCGCGACGCCGTCGAGGATCGGGCTGCCGGCCGGGCCCCTGCGCCAGGCCGCGCCGGCGAATTTGTCGGCGCTCCGCGTCGCGAACAGGCTCGACAGATCGGCCTGGGTGTCGGCGAGGATGTTCACCGAGAAATGGCCGGAGCCGGCGAAGACCGGATAGCTCGACGCGGTCCTGGCAATGCAGATCAGGATCAGCGGCGGGTCCAGCGAGACCGAGGTGAAGGAATTGGCGGTGAAGCCGCGCGGGGCGCCGTCCTCCGCCATCGTCGCCACCACGGTGACGCCGGTCAGGAAGGAGCCGAGCGCCTTGCGGAACGCCAGGCGGTCGAAGGCGTCCTGCGAAGGGCTGCCGGCGGCGGCAGCCGGGCCGCCCCGGTCCTTCGCCGCCGTGCCCACCCGGTCGAGAAAGGCGAGCAGGCGCCGGTTGATCTCCCCGGGGGCGGCGACGCTCATCATATGGCGCTGGCCGCGCACGATCTGGACCTCGCCCTGCGGTGCGAGGCGGGCCATCGCCTCGGACATTTGCGGGCTCGAATTGGGATCGCCGTCGGCGGTGATGAACAGCGCGGGCACGCCGAGCCCGGCCAGCCGGTCGCGATGGGCCTCGTCGGCGGTGGCGAAGAGACGATAGGTGCGGCCATAGCCGACCGGCTCGACGGCGTCGAGCAGGTGCCTCACCCCGGCGGCCGCGGCCTGCCAATGGGCCGGCACCGGCTCGCCGAACCAGCGCCGGACGGTGCCGTCCCAGGACGCGCCGTCGAAGCCGTCGTCGAGCGCCGCCAGCCGGCTCTCGATCGCCTGTCTCTGCTCGGGGCTTCGGCAGAACACCGCATTGGCCGCCACCACGCTCAGGACCCGGGCCGGATGCGACAGGGCGAATTCCAGCGCCACCAGGGCGCCCATGGAATGGCCGACGACATGCACCGCATCGAGGCCGAGGCCGTCCAGCAGAGCAAGGATCTGGTCGGCATAATCCGAGAGGCCGGCATCGGCGGGCGGCAGGCTCGATCCGCCATGGCCCAGCATGTCGAGGGCGATGACGTCATAGCCCTGCGAGAGCACCTCGATCTGCGGCTGCCATACCGTCGCCTGCATGCCGACGCCGTGGACGAGCAGGACGGCGGGGCCCCGGCCGGTCCGCATGAAGCGGGTGGCCGCAGGCACGCCGGTGCGGTCGCGGTAGTGCAGCGTCTCAAACGCCGACATCGGTGCCTCCCAGTTCCTTGAGGTCCTGGTAGCGGTCGCCGATGCGGTGATGCGGGCGCCCGCCCACCGAGGCACCGAGCGCGACGACGATCTCGTCGGGAGCCGGCGCGTCGAGGATGGAGAATTGGATCGTCAGATAATGCGAGCGCATGCCCTCGTCCGCCTTGTGCATCAGCGGGATGACGATCGGGCAATTCGGCCCGCCGCGCGTGTTGGTGAAGCTCAGATAGCTCGTGGCGCCGACCGCCTTGCGATAGTGGTTGCCGAAGCGCAGCGTGTGGATCAGCGCCGAGGCGTGCTCGATCTCGCCCGAGGTGCCGACCACCGCCGCCTTGCCGTAGCCCTCGACCAGATCGCCGCCGCCGGCCATGCGCAGGATCTCCGCGGTGAGCAATTCGCCGAGCGCGGGGGCGACCGCACGGATCTCCGGCCGCAGATCCTCGACGAAGCCGCGCCCGCCCCAGGGATTGGCGATCACCGCCGCGGCGGCATAGAGCTGCAGGGGCGTGGGCGCCGCCCGCCCTCCTTCCACCAGGATGGTTTCCCGGTAGGAGACGATCTTGCGCGGCACCACGGTCATCGAAGCCTCCGACGATTTCCATATTACGAGATTATGGTATACCATAATATATGCGAGTCAACGCATCGCTTGCGCTGACTCGCAAAATCGGTGCAATCGGATTTGAACAGCGAGATCGGGATGGGGGCCTGCGTGAAGCCTGGGGATCTGGAACTGAAGGTCACGCGCAACGCCAAGACGCTGCGCGAGCTGACGCTGGAAAAGCTGCGCGACGCCATCCTGGCCTTTCGCTTCCAGCCCGGCGAGCGCCTGGTCGAGCGCACGCTGTGCGACCAGCTCGGGGTCAGCCGCACGGTGGTGCGCGAAGTGCTGCGCCATCTCGAGGCGGAAGGGCTGGTGGAGACGATCCAGAACCAGGGGCCGGCGGTCGCCCGCCCCAATCCGGCCGACGCCGACCAGATCTACGAGATTCGCGCTTTGCTGGAAGCCGAGGCGGCGGGCGCCTGCGCCGAGAAGGCCTCGCCGGCTGATGTCGCCCGTCTGTCGGCCACCATCGATGCCATCCAGGAGGCCTTCGCCGCCGCCGATCCGCAGGGCGTGCTGAAGGGCACCAGCCAGTTCTACGAGATTCTCTTCACCGTCGCCGGCAAGTCGGTGGCGTGGAGCGTCGTCGGCTCGCTCAATGCCCGCATCAACCACCTGCGCTCCATCACCATCGCGACGCCCGGCCGCTCGCGCGCCGCCGATGTCGAGATGCGCGACATCGTCGCGGCCATCGAGCGCCGCGACGTCGACGGGGCGAGGCGCGCCAGCACCGCCCATGTCAGGGCTGTCGCGGAGCTCGCCCGCAAGTTCCTGTCGACGGCGGGCTGAGCGGGGAACGGCCCGGACCTGCCGGGCCGCCCGCTTGTTCCCGTCTCAGCGGTAGACGATGCCGCCGTCGGTCAGGATGGCCTGGCCGGTGATGTAGTCGGAATCCGGCCCGGCGAGGAAGGAGACCAGTCCGGCGACGTCCTCGGGCGTCTGGGCGCGGCCGAGCGCGATGCCCTCGACATATTTCCTGTAGGTCTCCCCCTTCGGCGCGCCCGTCAGTTCGGCGAAGCGCGCGTCGATTTCGACCCACATGTCGGTGCCGACGATGCCGGGACAATAGGCGTTCACCGTGATGCCGGCGGACGCATATTCCTTGGCAGCGGCCTGGGTGAGCGCGCGCACCGCGAATTTGGTTGCCGAATAGACCCCGAGCATGGCGAAGCCGTCATGGCCGGCGATCGAGGAGGCGTTGATGATCTTGCCCTTGCCGCCGCGCGCCTTGAACTTGGCGGCTGCCGCCTGGATGCCCCAGAGCACCCCCTCGATATTGATCTTGAAGATGCGGTCGACTTCTTCCGGCGTCACCTCGGCGATCGGGTTGACCTGGGCGATGCCGGCATTGTTGACCATGACGTCGAAGCCGCCGAGCATCTTCTCGGCGTGGTCGATCGCCGCATAGACCTGGTCGCGCTTGCCGACATCCGCGATGAAGGTCGTCGTCTTTCGCCCGAGCGCCTCGATCTCCTTGGCGACGGCCGCGAGCTTGTCGCCCTTGACGTCGACGAGGGCGATGTCGGCGCCGTCCTTCGCAAGCCTGAGCGCGATGCCGCGCCCTATGCCCTGGGCCGCGCCTGTCACCAGCGCCACTTTTCCATTGATCGGCATTGTCATGTTCCCTGATTCATTTCGGCAGATCGGCGGGCGGCTTTCTTTCGGCAGCCGCCGGCCGCGGTTTCGGGCCGGGCCGCGCCCTCGACGGAGCGGTCCTGCTCGCACACGGCGCACGGCGCCGATGCGGGCGTCTCGCCCATATGCGCTAACTTAACTTAGGCGGGTGCAACGCTCGGGTCTCCCTTCCCCCTTGCGGGCTCCGCATTTCCTGCGGAAATGTCGGGGGGTAAGGGATGGGGGTCGAGACATAGTCTCGACCGAGGAGATTGTTGTCCCGCCCCCCACCCTTCTATTCCCTCCCCGCAAGGGGGAGGGGGCCCCAAATGTCACGTTTAACAATCTAGAGTTGGCGCGTATGGGCAGCACCGCCTGCGGCGGGCGCTCCGGTTCAGAACGGCGCGTCGATGTCGACGACGTCGATGAGCTTGTGGTTGACGAACTCCTTGATGCCGAGGCCCAGCAGTTCGCGCCCATAGCCCGAGCGGCGGACCCCGCCGAAGGGAAGATCGGCCTTGACCATGGTCGGGTGGTTCACGAACACCATCCCGGTCGAGATCTTCTTCGCCACCTCGGCACCGTGGACCGTATCGGAGGTGAAGACGGAACCGCCGAGGCCGAAGGGCGAATCATTGGCGATGCGCACCGCATCGTCCTCGTTCCTGGCGCGGAACAGCATCGAGACCGGACCGAAGAATTCCCAGTAGCGGGCCGGATTGTCCTCGCCGACCTCGGTCAGGATCGTCGGCTGGACGAAGGCGCCGTGGTTCGGAACGCCGGGACCGACTTCCTGCGCCTTGGCGCCGAGCGCCACCGCCTGCCGGATCTTGTCCTTGACCTCGTCGGCGGCCCCCTGCGAGGACAGCGGCGCCAGCGTGGTGGCGGGATCGAAGGGATCGCCCGCCTTCAACCCGGCCACGCCCTTGACGTAGCCGGGTTGAAGGCGTCATAGACCTCGTCGACGATGATCATCCGCTTGGACGACACGCAGACCTGGCCGCCGTTCCAGTGGCGGCCGAACACCGCCCAGTCGATGGTCTTCTTCAGATCGGCATCGGCCAGCACCACGAAGGCGTCGGCCCCGCCGAGTTCCATGGTCGACTTCTTCAGCGCCTTGCCGGCCTGGGCGGCGACGATCGAGCCGGCGGCTTCCGACCCGGTCAGCGCCACGCCATGCACGCGCGGATCGTTGAGGATGAGCTCGATCTGCGAACGGGTCGCGTAGAGGTTCTTGAACGCCCCCTCCGGCAGGCCGGCCTCGCGCATCAGCCTCTCGAAGGCATCGGCGCTCTGCGGCACGTTGGAGGCATGCTTGAGCAGCATCGTGTTGCCGGCGGAAAGCTGCGGCGCGATGATGCGGGCGATCTGGTAATAGGGGAAGTTCCACGGCTCGATGCAGAGCAGCACGCCGAGCGGTTCGTGCACCAGAGTCGCCCTGCCCTCGGCGCGATCGCTGACCGGCAGCGTTTCGGGCGCGAGCAGCTTCTCGGAATGGACGACATAATATTCGAAGATGCGGGCGGAAAGCTCGACCTCGCCCTTCGCCTCGGCGAGCAGCTTGCCCATCTCCGTGGTCAGGATCCGGGCGAAGGCATCCGCATCCCGGCGCAGGATGTCGGCGGCCTTCTGCATGACCTTGGCGCGCTCGGCGAAGGGAGCCTCGCGCCAGGCCAGGAACGCCTGGTGCGCCTTCTCGATCGCCTGTTCCACCTCCTTGTCGGTGGCATCGGGGAACGTCTTCAGCACTTCGCCGGTATAGGGATTTGTCGTTGCATAAGCCATGACAGGCTCCTTTGTCAGTTGGGTCGGCACGGGTCGGCGGGGATGAGGATCAGCCTCCGATATCCTTGACGGCCTGGACCATCTGGGTCAGCACGGCCTGGGCATCGCCATAGACCATGCTGCAGTTCTCTCCGTAGAAGAGCAGGTTCTCGACGCCGGAATAGCCTTTGCCCTGTCCGCGCTTGACCACGTAGACCTGATGGGCCTGATCGGCGTTGAGGATCGGCATGCCGTAGATCGGCGAGGATTTGTCGGTGCGGGCCGCCGGGTTGACCACGTCGTTGGCGCCGATGACGAGGGCGACATCCGTCGATGCGAAGGCATCGTTGATGTCCTCCATGTCGAAGATGATGTCGTAGGGAACGCCGGCCTCGGCGAGCAGCACGTTCATGTGCCCCGGCATGCGGCCGGCGACCGGATGGATCGCGAATTTGACGTCGACGCCGGCCGCCTGGAGCAGCTTCACGAATTCGTAGAGCTTCTGCTGCGCCTGGGCGACGGCAAGGCCGTAGCCGGGAATGATGATGACGCTCGCGGCGTAGCGCATGCCGATGGCGGCATCCGACGCCTCGCTCGACTTCATCTGGCCGTGGACTTCCGCGCCGCCGGCGGATGCGGCCCCGTCGCCGAAATTGGAGAACAGCACATTGGCGAGCGAGCGGTTCATCGCCTTCGCCATCAGGAGCGTCAGCAGCGTGCCGGCCGAGCCGACGACCATGCCGGCGATCATCAGGGCCGGATTCTGGAGCGCGTAGCCCTCCAGGCCGACGGCCAGGCCGGTGAAGGCATTGTAGAGCGAGATCACCACCGGCATGTCCGCGCCGCCGATCGGCAGCGTCATCATCACGCCGAAGGCGAGCGCGCCGGCGAAGAACAGCACGGCGAGCACCGGCAAGGCGGGCGTCTCGAAGAAGGCGATGATGCCGATGCCGAGCAGCACCGTCGCGAGGAACAGGAGGCCGTTGACGATGCGCTGCGTGCCGAAGCGCCAGGGCTTGTCGAGCTTGCCGTCAAGCTTGGCCCAGGCGATCACCGAACCGGTCAGCGAGATCGAGCCGATGAGCGCGCCGGCGACGGTGACGGCCAGGATGACGGCGCTTTCCGCGCCGCCGGCCGAAAGCGCCACCGCCGCCACGGCCGCCGCGGCGCCGCCGCCCATGCCGTTGTAGAGCGCGACCATCTGCGGCATGGCGGTCACGCCGACCTTGCGGCCGCGCCACCAGGCCCAGCCGCCGCCGAGCACCAGCGCGAGGGCGGCCAGCGCCAGATTGACCGCAAGATGAGGCCGGACGGCATCGGGCAGGTCGGCGAGCGTCAGAAAACTCGCGGCGACCGCGACCACCATGCCGATGCCGGCGACCACGATGCCCGAAAGCGCCGTGGCCGGCGACGACATGCGCTTCAGGCCGAAGATGAAGAGAGTGGCAGCGACAAGGCCGCTCAGTCCCATGATGTGCTGGGCGAACATGTCACTTCCTATCCCCGCTGGACTTGAACATGGCGAGCATGCGGTCGGTCACGACATAGCCGCCGGCGGCATTGGCGGCGCCGAGCGCGACACCGAGAAAACCGATGATCTCGGCGAACAGCGACGTGGCATTGAGCAGCGCATGCAGCGCGCCGACCACGACGATGCCGTGGATGAAGTTCGAGCCCGACATCAGCGGCGTATGCAGGATGGAAGGCACCCGGCTGATCACTTCATAGCCGGTGAAGGCGGCGAGGATGAAAATGTAGAGCGCGATGAGCCAGGTCATCGACGTATCGATCGTCATTGGACTTCTCCCTGCGCGTGCGATGCAGCGGAGGCGCTCGCGGCCTCGATGCTGTCGCCGGCTGTTGCGGTCGTCGGCGCCTCGGCTCGGACCGCCGCGGTCTTCGCCAGCACCTCGTCGGTGAAGTCGAGGCTGAGCGCGCCGTCCTTCACCATCAGTTCGATCAGGTTGAGGATGTTCTTGGCGTAGAGCTCGCTTGCATGCTGGGCGAGGGCGGAGGGGACATTGAGCGGACCGACGATCGTGGCCGGGCCGACGACGACCGTCCGGCCGGGCTCCGTGCCCTCGCAATTGCCGCCGCTCTCGGCGCCGAGATCGATGATGACGGAGCCGGGCTTCATCGCGGCCACCTGCGCGGCGGAGATGAGCCGGGGCGCCGGCTTTCCCGGCACGGAAGCGGTGGTGATGATCATGTCCGCTTCGGCGATGTGCTGGCCGATCGCCTTCTGCACCCGCTCCTTCTCATCCGCCGTCAATTCGCGCGCATAGCCGCCCTCGCCACGCGCATCGACGCCGGTATCGACGAATTTCGCACCGAGCGATTGGGCCTGTTCCTTCGTTTCCGGCCGCACGTCGTAGCCTTCGGTGATGGCGCCGAGCCGGTGTGCGGTCGCCAGCGCCGAAAGCCCGGCGACCCCGAGGCCCATCACCAGGACCTTGGCGGCCCGGAGCGAACCGACCGCCGTCGTCATCATCGGCAGGATGCGCGGCATGTGCACGGCGCCGAGCATCGGCGCGTAATAGCCGGCGAGCGCCGCCTGGCTCGACAGGGCGTCCATCGCCTGGGCGCGGCTGATGCGGGGAACCTGCTCCATCGCGAACGCCGTCACCTGGCGCTGGCGCAGCGCCTCGACGAGATCCGGGGCGCTCGCCGCATAGAGGAAGGAGATGAGCACGGCGCCTGGCTTCATCGCGCGGACGACCTCGATCGGCGGCGGCTGCACGCCGAGCACGATATCGGCATCGGCGACGAGCGCCTTCGGATCGGCGACGATGGTCACGCCGGGATAGGCGGCATCGGCGAAGGTCGCGGCTTGCCCGGCGCCGGCCTGCAGGCTGAGCGTCGCGCCCAGACGTGCCAGCCGGGGCACGACGGATGGCGCCATGGCGACCCGTTTCTCGTCCGGCCTGGTTTCCTTGAGGATGGATATGTTGAGGGGCATGAGTGGGAATCGCCTTTCGCCAGTGATGCGACGTCGTCCCCCCATGCCGTGAACCTTACCGCCCCGCTGCGGAGCCGCCTTGACTCAGATCATGTCCTGATCGAATGAGCGTCCGCGGGACGACGAAGGCGCGCCTGTGCGAAACCGATGGGCGGGTCGAGGACGGGCGCGATGGCCCGGGCCGGCGCTTCGCCGGGCTCTCTGGGGAACGCTAAGCGTCTAGAAAATAACGCGACTTCCCTTCTCCCAGCCGGGAAGGTGGCGCGAAGCGCCGGATGAGGGTCTGAACCTCGCCACTCGAAGCGCGATTTCCAGCGATCCGCGTCGAAATTCAGGCCTCATCCCCCTACCGGGCATGAAGTCGGCCCGATCTGCGCTCTCCGCACGAAGACTTGCGCCGGATCATGCCCACCACGCCAGGACGAACACGATCGCGAAGACGATCGGGAATGCGACGCAAGCCCAGCCGTCGATGCGCTTGACGAGTTCGATCCTGCCTTTTCCCACGAGATGGGCGCCGGCTGCGACCAGGGCCATGATCGCGAAGATGATGATCGTCGACGCGAGCATGAAATAGTCGAACCGCGTCAGATATGTCAGGGTCGGCACGGATTTGCCGATCGAGAAACGGTAGGATATCAGCGTCAGCATCGTGGTCATCGCTATGCTGACGCGGGCGGCTATGATGGACGGATCGATCCAGAGGGCACCGGAGCCCATGACAACGATCAGGATCAGCGGGAAGATGACCAGGACTGCGTAATATCCTATGTGGCGCTGTCCCTCCCACGACAATTGAGCGCCCGAGAGGGGCTGCGATCCCGGAACCGGCTCGAAATTGGCGGCCTCGACCCGGACGGCCCCCATGGACCAGTCGGTGACCGATAATGTGGCCGCCCGGCCCGATTGCGGATAATCGGCTCGGAGGACCAAGGCGACTTCATCGGGGGTGTAGCCGAGACTGACCACCTGAATATGGAAAAGCTGACGGTCCAGGGGAAAGTCGCGCAGATCCATGCGCGCCGAAATGCGGCCGACCCAACGCTGCTGCCACCGGACACGCCCCGACGGGTCGACGTCGACGCGCTGGGGAAGAAGCATGCTTACGCCCCGCTGGTTGACCAATTGCAGGTTCGGGTTCCAGACTTCATCCAATGCCGCGCTGTGAACGGCGCTCCAGCGCCCCGCCAGGCGCGGGTCCTCCCACTCGGCCTGGATGACCACGTCGGCGAGCATGGTCTGGTCGGGCGCCGAGATCTCGAAGATATCGGCAAGATAGAAGCCGACTGCAACCTTCGTCGGCGTCTCGCCTGACGTCGGACGCGACAGGAAAGGCTCGGGCTGGCTGAAAGCCGGACCCGCGCCGGCGGCCAGCAACAGAAAGGCGAGCAGCGCCAATGCGCCGAAGCCTCCGGACCGACGGAAGCGCACCCTGGAAAACCATCCCGCTCTTCGGATCAAAGCCGCAACTCCCGCTGGACGGCGGCCGGCACAGGAACGCGTTTGCGCGTCGTGCTGCTTTGCTCCAGCTCCTTGTTTCGAAGCGTCACCGCGATTCCGGCCCGAACCGCGCCTTTGGCCTCGCCGCTCGGCGCTCGGCGCTCGGCGCTCGGCGGCCATTCTCGGAAAATCCTACGATCGAACCGCGCCATCAGAAATGATCTGTATCAATGGAGCGTGCCCGGCTGGCGGCGGACGCCAGCGGCTCGATGGAGAACCCTGCCCGGCGGCGACCGGCCTGTTGGCAGGAGAGGCTGCAATGCCTGGAGAGGGAAAGTGCCGATACGCCCCTTCGCGCGGGAGCCCCTCGCTTCGCTCGCCGGGGATGACGGGCGTTGCCGAGCGCCCCCCATCCGTCTCGTCAGGCTTTTGTCGGACCTGAATTCGGAACCCTGCAATGTGCTCGCAAAATTTGAAACATTAACCTATGGTATGCGTTGCGTGAAAAGGCATGGCCTGTTTTCGCAACGGTCTGAAAAATTAACGCAATCCACGAAATGGACGCGGTGGCGGCACCTTCGCTGCCCGTCCTCGAATCAAGCAGTGGCGGCTTACATTTTGCGACCTCGACTTCCAAATTGCGGCCCTGCGGCACCGTGCGCCGGAGCTGTCGCCGGCCACGGGGTGAATGAATGCGCGCGACTGACGAGACCGGGACGAACGCCGCGGTAATGGACGCGCGGGACTGGCTGCAGATCCTCTCCCGCTACCGCGATCCCAAACCCTCGCGCAGCATCCTCGAATTGCTGGCCACCATCGTGCCGCTGGCGGCGCTATGGGCCTCGATGTGGGCGCTGCTGCCGGTCAGCTATTGGCTCTGCCTCCTGCTGGCCGTCCCGGCCGCCTGCTTCCTCATGCGCCTTTTCATGATTCAGCACGATTGCGGCCACGGGGCCTGCTTCCGGCGGCGCGCCACCAATGACTGGGTCGGCAGGACCATCGGCGTGCTGACGCTCACCCCCTACGGCTTCTGGCGCCGCACCCATGCGCAGCACCATGGCAGCACCGGCAATCTCGATCAGCGCGGCTCGGGCGACATAACCACCCTGACGGTGGAGGAATATCTCGCCTTGGGGCCGATTCAGCGGCTGACCTATCGGCTCTATCGCAATCCCTTCGTGATGTTCGGCCTGATTCCCCCCTATCTCTTCCTGCTGCATTATCGCGTGCCGTTCGGCCTGATGCGGGCCGGCTGGCAACCCTGGCTCAGCACGATGGGGACCAACCTGGCGATCGCCGGCACGGTGACCTCGATGATCACGCTCATCGGCGTTCAGGCGTTCCTTCTGTTATATGTCCCGGTCATGCTGATCGCCGCTTCGATCGCCGTGTGGTTCTTCTATGTCCAGCACCAGTTCGAGGATACCCGCTGGGAGCACGACCAGCAGTGGAGCTTCCACGAGGCGGCGCTCCACGGCAGCTCGCATTACGAGCTGCCGAAGCCCCTGGCCTGGTTCACGGGAAATATCGGGGTGCATCACGTCCATCACCTGTGCAGCCGCATTCCCTTCTACCGCCTCTCCCGCGTGCTGGTCGATCATCCCCAGCTCGCCAGCATCGGCCGCCTGACGCTGCTCCAGAGCCTGCGATGCGCCACCCTCGCCCTGTGGGACGAAAGCGGCAGGCGACTGATCTCGTTTCGGGATCTCGCTTCATGCCGGCCTGCGGCCAAGGGCGCCTGAGCCCCGCCGTCGGCCTCGCAGACCCTCCGGCCTCGCCTGCAGATCACCCGTTCTGCATGACGACGGCTTTGGTCTGCAGATATTCGTCGACATGCTGCACCCCGGATTCGCGCCCGTAGCCGCTCATCTTGTAGCCCCCGAAGGGGATGACCGGGTCCAGCGCGCCATAGCAATTGATCCATACCGTGCCCGAACGGATGGCCTTCGCCATGCCGTGCGCCTTGGCGCCGTCGCGGGTCCACACGCCGCTGCCGAGGCCGAAGACGGTTGCATTCGCGATACGGATCGCTTCCTCCTTCGTGTCGAAGGGAATGGCGGTGACGACCGGCCCGAAGATTTCCTCCTGCGCGATCCTCATCCTGTAGTCGACGTTCCGCAGCACGGTCGGCTGCACGAAATGGCCGGCCGCCAGCGCGCCCTCGGTCATCCGGTCGCCGCCGGTGGCGACCGCCGCGCCTTCGCCGATGCCGATATCGATATAGCCGCGGACCCGCTCCATCTGCTTGGCAGAGACCACCGGCCCGATCTGGGTATCGCCGTCCAGGCCGTTTCCGACCCGCAGGGTCCTGGCGAAAGCCGAGACCTGCTCGACGAAATCGTCATAGATCGATCGCTCGACCAGCAGCCGCGACCCCGCGCTGCAGACCTGGCCGCTATTGCCGAAAATCCCCATCGCCGTTCCGGGAACGGCCTTCTCCAGATCGGCATCCGCAAACACGATGTCCGGCGATTTGCCGCCGAGTTCGAGCATGAGCCGCTTGATGTTGCCCTTCGACGCCTCGATGATCTTGCGGCCGGTGACCTCGGAGCCCGTGAAGGCGATCTTGTCGACATCCATATGCGCGGCGAGCGCGGCGCCGGCAGTATGGCCGTATCCCGGCACGACATTGACGACGCCGGCGGGAATGCCGGCCTCCAGCGCCAGCTCGCCGAGCCGCAGCGCCGTCAGGGGCGCATCCTCGGCCGGTTTCAGCACCATGGTGCAGCCCGTGGCCAGGACCGGCCCAATCTTCCAGATGGTCGAGGTCAGCGGTGCGTTCCAGGGCGTGATCGCGCCGACGACGCCGATGGGTTCCTTGAGCGTATAGCTGAAGACATCGCCCGGCAGCGAATTGGGCAGCGTATGGCCCTGGATCGCCGTGCACAGGCCGGCATAGAAGCGGAGCATGCCGACGGCCCTTTGCCGCCGGCTGCGGGTGAAGCTGATCGGCGCCCCCATATCGAGGGTGTCGAGGAGGCTGAACTCCTCGAAATGCCTATCGACGAGATCGGCAAATTTCAGGATGCATTCCTGGCGCTGGAACGGCGTGAACCTGCGCCAGGGACCGTCGAAGGCCCGGCGGGCGGCCGCCACCGCAAGGTCGATGTCGCGGGCGTCGCCTTCGGCGACGGTCGCCAGCAATTCGCCGGTCGCAGGGTTGCGCGTTTCGAAGACGCGGCCTTCGACGGCATCGACATGCTTGCCATCGATGATCAGTTTTTTGACAGCGTTGAGCAGGCCCAGATCGTGATGGGTCATGGTGTCGTCCTTTGAGGGAGTGAAGGTCGGGCCCGGTCGCCCCTATGCGCAACTTTAGATTGTTAAACGTGACGTTTGGGCCTTCCCTCCCCCTTGCGGGGCAGGGAGACCCGAGCGTTGCGCCCGCCTAAGTTAAGTTAGCGCATATGGCCCGGTCGCCCGCGCTCAGGCGAAGAGGCCGCGCAGATGGTCGTTCAGAAAGACGCCGTCGGGATCGATCTCACGGCGAAGCTTCTTGAAGGCGTCGTAGCGGGGAAAGAGCCGTTCGAGCCGCGCGGGGGTCATGAAATGATGCTTGCCCCAATGGGGCCTGCCGGCATGCCGGTCGAAGATCGCATCGACGTCGCGGAGCAGTTCCCAGGTCGCGGGCACCGGCGGCCCGGATACGCCGATCGCATAGCCGTCGCGCTCGGCAAACGGGCTCAGGAGGGAATCGTCCGCCTTCACCGGCCGGCTTTCCACCGGGAAGGCGGCACCGGGATATTTGTCGATGAAGAGACGCCGGATCTCGCCGAACGTTTCCTCGAAATCGGCGAAGGGGACCGTATATTCCATCTCGCGGAAGTTCGGCTCATAGATGTTGGGGAAGATGACCGAGCTGTGGCCGAATTCCTCGCTTGGGCCGAGGACCGGTGCGGGATCCTCGACAGGCACGGCGTTGTAGGTCCGCATGTGGCAGATGTCGCTGGCGCGCGTGGCCGTGCTCGGCAGGCCGTCGGGCAGCACGAAGAGGTCTGCCGAGGTCGGGTGCGGCAGCCAGAAGAACCAGAACGTGCGGTTGTCCCGCAGGCGTTGGTGAAGCCCCGCCAGGCAGTCCTCGGTATCGGTGTTCCAGGACCGCTTGTGGATATTGTAGGAGGGCACGGCCTGCAGCGTGAGCGATACCATGGTGCCGAACAGGCCGAGCGAGGAGCGGAAGGCCTTGAAGAGCGCGCCGTCCTTTTCCGGCGAGAGATCGAGGAAGGTGCCGTCGGCGGTGACGATGCGGGCGCTGATCATCTGCGCTGCAAGACAGGGCAGCGTGATGCCGGCGCCATGGGTTCCGGTCGCGATCGCGCCGCCGATCGACTGGGTGTCGATGTCGCCCTGATTGTTGAGCGACATGTTCTTTTGACGCAGGAACCGACTGAGATCGCCGACCGTGATGCCGGGCTGCACGGTGACCTGGCGTTTTTCCTCGTCGACCGAGAGCACGTCCCCAAAGCGGCTGAGATCGATATGGACGCCGGGTGTGGCGACGATCGGCGGATTGGAATGCCCGCGGCCCGACGCCCGGACCGGCAGTCCGAGCTTCCGCGCCTCGAGCACAGCCTGCCGGACGTCGTTCTCGGTGCGGGGCTGCGCGAGATAGCGGGGTACGAAATTCTGTTCCCCGAACCAGTTCCACCACAGCCTGCCCGGCGCGAGGATGTCGTCCTGACCTGCGGTCATTGATCGTCTCCGGATGTCGCCAAGACCGTCAGGCCGTCATCTGCAGCTGGTCTTCGCCCAAAGCCGCATTGACCATGGGCATCACGGTCTTGGCCATCAGCTCCATCGATTTGCGCATGACGGCCTTGTCCGTCCAGTCATGGGCCGTCAGCATCAGGGTCCCGAAGGGGCCGACCTCCTCCCGCAGCTTCAGGATCTTTTCGGCCACCGTCTTCGGGCTGCCGCAGATGACGAAATTGTCGCGCACCATCTCATGGGTGATGGCTTCCGGCGGCGTGTCGCGATGCGGCGCGAGCAGGCCGGGCGCTCCGAGGCGCACATAGACCCGGAACATGTAGTCGTAATACCAGTCAAAGGCACCGCCGGGCGTTTTGACATAGGCCTCGGCCGCTTCGTCGGTATCGGCGACGAAGATGCTGCGGGCGACGCGCCACTTGCTGCCGTCGGGTGTCTTTCCGAGCTTCGTCATCTCGTCGACATAGGTTTCCCAATGGGTCTTGACGACCCAGGCTGCCACGAAATTGGCCGAGATCGGCATCATGTCACGCTGGGCGGCGACGCGGATCGAATGGGAGTTGGGACTGCTGACCGAAAGGGCGAGGGGCGGATGCGGCAATTGATAGGTCTTCGGCAGCGCGCCGACCCCGAGATCCGGCCAGACATTGTCCTTGAGCTGTACGGTCCAGTGCTTGCCCTTGATGTCGTAGGGCGCGTTCGACGACCAGATCTTCAGGATGATGTCGAGTGAATCCAGCATCATCTCGGGCCGGTTCGCGCCGCTCATGCCGAAGGCTTCGAAATCCGATCCGAGGGCCCCGGTGCCGACGCCGAGAATGAGCCGGCCCTTGGTCAGGTGGTCGAGCAGGGCGATGTGGGAGGCGGCCATCACCGGGTGATAGAGCGGCAAGGGCAGGACGCCGGTGCCCAGCTTGATGGTCTTTGTCTGCTCGGCGATGTAGGCCAGGAACATCATCGGCGAGGAAACCTGCTCTATTTCGCAGGTATAGTGCTCACCCATGAAGAATTCCTCGTATCCGAGCACATCGGCGAGCTTCACCGCTTCGATGTCTTCCTGAAGCGTCGTGTGGTAATCGCGATTCAGATTGTGCATCGGCATCATAAAGAAGGAGAGTTTCATCGGCGGTTCCCGTTCGTGGCGTTGGCCTGCGTCAAGTCACGCAACAGCCGTGCCAGCGGGCGAAGATCCGCGGCCACCCCCGGATTGGCATGATCTGCCGGCATTCGCGGGGGCCTGGACATGGCCGGTGTCTCGCAGGAGCGACCTCAGTCTCAATTATGACGGGAGATTGAGACGCGTGTGCGCTTCGCTTCGCGCGCCCGTCGCCGCGTCCGGCGCAGGAGCGCTTCTCGCCGCGCGGGCAGCCATGATCCAGGGCTGCGACTTCAGGTTCGCGGGTCGGACGAGGGGGTTCGTCTCGCTATTCCAGATACGGCGTCAGCACATCTTCGATCCATTTCATGAACGCGCGGACCCGGCGCGACAGATTGCTCCGATGCGCTACGACAAGGGACACGGGGATCGCTCGGCGACGAAGGCCGGGTATGATCTCAACCAGCGCTCCACTCTCCAAGTATTGGCCGATCCCCAAGAGTGGCGCCTGAATCAGGCCAAGGCCGGCGAGGGCAGCGGCATCGTAGGTCTGCGCGCTGTTGACGTGTAGCGCACCTGGCAATGGAAGCGTCGCGTATCGGTCGCCGTCCGGATATTCCCATCCATAGGGTCTTGCGCCCAGCGTCGTCGAAAAATGAATTGTCCGATGTCCCTGACGTTGAAGATCTTCCAGCGAACGAGGGACGCCATAGTGCGCCAGATAGCTAGGGCTGGCGGCGTTGACCATGCGCAACTTGCCCAGTGGGCGGGCGATCAGCGTCTCGTCCCCTATGGATCCAAGCCGCAATACGCAGTCGAACCCCTCTTGAACCAGATCGACTTGCCGATCCGTACTCGACAGCTCCAGTTCCAACTCGGGGTGAGCCGCCATGAAATCCGGCAAGGCTGGCACGACCGTTGTGCGCGCCACTTCGGTCGGAAGATCTACCCGCAAACGCCCGCGAAGTGCCACGTGATCGCCTGCGAACATCGAGTGCAGGTCATCGACTTCAGCAAGCAGACCGCGAGAGCGAGCATGAAATGCGCGTCCGTCCTCCGTCAACTGCACGCTGCGCGTCGTCCGGTGCAGGAGTCTGACACCGACGACTTCCTCCAGCTTCCGGACCGCCGTTGAGGCCCTTCCCTTTTGGATGCCCAGGCTATCGGCCGCGCGGGTGAAGCTCCCCATTTCCGCGACCGTTAGAAAAATCCGGATGGGTTCGAGATTCTGCATCTTCGCGCCTCGGAATTGTTCGTTTCAAAGAGAACAGTAAGTTCATTTTCTCAGAATTTATCATGGCTGAGAGGCACAGTAAGCTCTGACTATGGGATCCCCCCACAGAGAATGACAAATGTCCGAAACCATGAACCTCCATCGGGCGCCTGAAACGATGACCTTGCATCGCGCCCTGTGGGCCGGCCGGATCATGAGTGCGTTTGTCGTTATCGTTCTGGCGGCAGACGGCGCCATTCAGCTTTTCGCGCCGGCACGGATCGCGAGCATGTTGCAGGAAACCGGGTTCGCGATGGACCTGACGCGTGTCGTGGGTCCGATCGTCCTCGCCTGCGCCATCCTTTACGCCATCCCGGCCACCGCCGTCCTCGGCGCGGTCCTGGTGACTGGCTTTCTGGGAGGCGCCATCTGCGCCCATGTCCGCATCGGTGACTTGGGGTCGCCGCCGGAAGTCATTTCGCTGCTTCTGGGCGCGATGACATGGGGCGGCCTTTACCTGCGCGATCCCCGTATCCGGGTCCTGCTGCCGCTCATTCATTGAACCAACCGGGGCAGCGCTCTGCCCCTCGAGATCAGGAGAAAGCGCATGTTTTTGGTAACGGGAATCACCGGAAAAGTCGGCGGCGCGACGGCCGAACATCTGCTGGCGCACGGCAAGGACATCCGCGCGCTCGTCCGCAATCGCGAGAAGGCGGCTTATTGGGCGGACCAGGGCGTGGAACTGGTGGACGGCGACTGGAATGATGCGGCCGCCATCGAGCGAGCGCTCAACGGCGTCGAAGGCGCGTTCGTCATGTTGCCGGCGGTCTGGGCGCCCTCGCCCGATTACAGGGAAGCCAAGGGCGTGATCGCGAACTATGCCGAGGCGCTCACCAAGGCTCCGCCGCCGCGCGTGGTTGCGCTGTCGTCAATGGGGGCGAACAGGACCGGCGGGCTCGGGATGATCACGGCACTGGCGCTGCTGGAGCAAGGTTTTCGCGATCTGACATCGCCACTCGCATTTGTGCGCGCCGGCGGATTTTTCGAAAACTTCCTCTACGGCCTGCAGGTTGCTCAGGGCGGAACGCTACCGGTCTACTATGATCCGACAAACCGGAAATCGACGATGGTCGCGACCAACGACATCGGTGCGGAAGTCGCCACGCTTCTGGCCGGGCCGGCCTGGTCAGGACAGCGCGTCATTGAGCTTGGCTCGATGGTCAGCGCGGATGACGTCGCGGCGCAATTGGGTGAAGTCCTGAATCGCGACGTAAAGGCCTTTGCCGTCCCGCGTGCAGGGTGGGCGGAAGCGTTCGAACAATTCGGCGTCCCGAAGGGCCGCACCGCGCCTGCCGAAGAAATGTTTGAGGCGGTGAACGCGGGATGGATGGACCTCGGGGTTGAGGGGACGGAGCACGTAACGGGGACGACGTCCGCACGCGACGTCTTCGCGGCTGCACGGAAGACCGTGACGGCGTGAACCACGACGTTTACACCAAGAAAGATCGAGACGCGTCGCGGGGCACTCCATCGCGACGCTGAACGAAGGCCGCGCGACCGTTAGCGATTGGCTCCCATCCCATGGTCGGGGTCCAAAGCTATCGGTCAGCTAGCCACCATTGTCGAAAATGCCTTAATCTGCATATCTTGACGGCACGGCGGATTGCTGCATAATTTCTAGCCAGGCGGCGACGGGCGATCGGATTTCCCATGGTCTTGCGACGAAATGAGCATGACGGGTCGGCCTTGCGGGCCTCGCCGGAAGTCGTTCTGTCGAATTCCGCTGCCGTCGATCTCGTCAATCTCGGCGGTTCCTGGAGGCGATGCCAGGAACGCTATCGGTTCGACAGGGGCGGAAAGCCCTATGTGACCGCGCTTTCGGCGCGAGAGATCGGCGAACAGCGCGAACCCTTCAACGGCAACCTCGTTACGATCCAGAACGAACTCGAATTCGTCCATTCCACGCTGCAGGCCGCAAGCTTCTGCGCCAGCTTCTCCGACATGGCCGGCATCATCCTTCATTATCAGGCGGATAAAAGCGCCGATCCCTATCTCGAAATCGAGCGGCCGGGAGCGATCTGGGCAGAAGGCGTGGCCGGGACGAACGGGGTCGGAACCTGCGTCGTCGAGAGGCGGCCGACGATGGTGATCGGACGCGACCATTTCTTCCGGGAATATGCGTCGCTGTCCTGCATAGCGGCGCCGGTGCTGTCCGCCGAGACCGAGATGATCGGCGTGCTCAACGTCACCACGGCCAACCCGGATGTCACCACCGAAACCTTCTCGCTGGTCGCCAACATCGCCATCCGCACCGCCGAACGCCTCAGCAATCAGCTCTTCCTCGATCGCTTCCGCCAGAACACCATCTTGAAGATCGGCAATGGCGACAGGACGATATTGCTCGCGCTCGACGGCGACCAGCGCATCGTCGGCGCCAATCGAGGCGCGCGGGATTGCTTCGGCTGGCGTGGAGACGCCCGGCCGGAACGCGATCTTTGGAGCATCTTCGAGCGCGACAAGGGGGTCATCGACGGTTTTGCATCGGCCGACCACCTCAAGGGCCTGCGCCGGCTCGACAATCACCTGACATGCGACGCCACGATTCTTCACCGGGAACGCAAGGCGCCGGGACATCCAGCGGCCAAGCCGCCCTCGCCCCTTCCAAAGCCGGAAAAGCGCCTATCGGTTGCGCGTCCTCGGGCGGAAGCGCTGACGATCGAGAAATGCCTCGGGCCCGATCCGAAAATGCAGGCGCAGGCCAGGCTCCTGCGCCGGGTCGCCGGCAGTTCGCTGCCGATCCTGCTGCTGGGCGAGACCGGCGTCGGCAAGGATACGCTGGCCAAAGTGCTCCATAGCCAGGGCGAACGGCGCGACAAGCCGTTCGTGGCCTTCAATTGCGCGGCCGTTCCCGAAAGCCTGATCGACAGCGAACTGTTCGGCTATGGCGTCGGCGCCTTCACCGGCGCCAAGCGCGAGGGCAATATCGGCCGTCTGCAACAGGCCGACGGCGGCACGCTGTTCCTGGACGAGATCGGCGATATGCCACTCTCGCTGCAGACCCGCTTGCTGCGTGTGCTGGAATCGGGGGAGATCAGCCCCCTCGGTTCGGCCAAGCTCGAGCATATCAACGTCGACGTCATCGCAGCGACCAACAACGATGTCGGGAAGGCGGTCGCCGAAGGCCGCTTCCGCCAGGATCTCTATTACAGGCTCGCCGGCGTCGTGGTCGAACTGCAGCCTCTCAGGGAACGGCCGGACCTTGTGGATATCGCCCATGCGCTGCTCGCAAGCGAGGCCGATGCGCCGCCCGCGCGCCTGGGCGACGATGCGATGGCGGCGCTGGTCCGCCATCCCTGGCCCGGCAATGTGCGCGAACTGAAATTCGTGCTGCGCCGCGCCCGGCATGTCTGCGAGAACGGTGTGATCACGGCGCAGGATCTGTTCCTGCCTTCGAAACTCCCGCCGGTTTCCCCGACGAGGACGACGGATGGCGCGCCCGACCTGGATTTGTCGCTGCAGGACGCCGAATGCAAGGTCATCGTCAAGACGCTGGCCGTCTTCGGCGGGGACGTCAACAAGGCGGCGCAGGCCCTCAACATGAGCCGGGCCACGCTCTACCGCAAGATCCGCCTGCACAAGCTCGGCTCGCAGAAGGTCATCAACTGAAGCGACGGCCTTCGCACCCAATCTCACCCCGGCGCAGGGCCGTCTCAAACTTAAGACGATCCGTGGTCGTCCCTCCCGAATCGATCCGCCTTCGCGCCCTGGAAAGGCTGGCATGACCCTTGCGTCGATCCCCTCACAGGAATCGCCGCAAAGGAGAGTGCGCGTGGCCCATCCAGAGATGTTCAAGCAGGGCATGCGGCGGCTCGCCGCCGGCGTGTCGATCGTCACCACCATCGAAGACGGCCAGCCGCACGGATTTGCCGCGACGTCGGTCACGTCGGTCTCCGCCGATCCCGCGCCTTTGCTGCTCGTATGCGTCAGCAAGACGGTCTCCTGCCACGACACCATGCTGCGCGCGGGCAGGTTCTGCGTGAACGTGCTCGGCGACGGGGATATCGACATGGCCAGGCTCTTCAGTTCATCCGAGCACAGGCACCGGCGTTTCGAGCTTTGCGATTGGAAGACCCTTGCGACGGGGGCGCCTGCGTTGACCAATGCCCTCGCGATTTTCGATTGCAGCATCCATCACGCGATGGAAGTCCAGACGCATACGGTGTTCTTCGGCAAGGTCGAGGACATCGAGATCCAGGACGGCCATGTCCGCCCGCTCGTCTATGTCAACGGCCGGTTCGACGCGCTGCAGTCGGCCTTTCCGGCACCGGCGAGAGTTTGACCGCGGCCATGATGGAAAACATTGAAAACCGCGGCGGCACGCCCGGGCGGGTGGTGGTGATCGGCGGCGGCGTCATCGGGGTTTGCGCGGCGAGCTGGCTGCTGCAGGACGGATATTCGGTCGTCATCGTCGAGCCCGGAAAGATCGCCGGCGGCTCGTCCTATGGCAATGCCGGCTGCTTCAATCCCTCCTCGGTGGTGCCGATGTCTATGCCCGGCACGCTCCTCAAGGTTCCCGGCTGGCTGCTCGATCCTCTCGGACCGCTCTCGATCCGCTGGCCCTATGTGCCCTCGATCGCGCCGTGGCTCGTCCGCTTTCTGCGCGCCGGCACGCTGAAGAACGTCACGGCGCAGGCCGAGGCGCTGGGCAACCTGCTTCGCGATTCCGTCGGCGTCTACAAGCCGCTCGTCGCGAATGCGGGGGCCCAGTCGCTGGTGCGGCAGGACGGCCACCTGGTCGTCTATCCGACGCGCGCCGATTTCGAGGCGGATGCCTTGGCCTGGAAACTGCGCAGGGACAACGGCATCGCCTATACGGTGCTGGAGAACGATGCGCTCTGGCAGCAGGAACCCGCGCTCTCGCATGCATATGGCGTCGGGGTCTTCCTTCCGGAAAATGGGCACACCGTCAATCCCGGTCGTTTCGTCACGACGCTCGCGCAAGCCTTCCTGCGCGATGGCGGCGAAATCGTCGAAGCGAGGGCGACCGGGTTCGAGCTCGACGGCGCCCGGCTCACCGGCGTGCGCACGTCAACCGGAACCATCGCCTGCGATGCAGCCGTCGTCGCGACCGGCGCCCACTCCAAGGCCTTCACGCGCGAGCTCGGCGACCACATCCCCCTCGATACGGAGCGGGGATACCATGTCGTCATCCCCGGCTCTCCGGTCACGCCCCGCATTCCCGTGATGGACACCTCCGGCAAGTTCGTCGCCACGCCGATGGAGGAGGGCCTGCGTATCGCCGGGACGGTGGAGTTCGCCGGGCTGGCGGCCAAGGCCGACTGGAAGCGGGCGCACAAGCTGCTGACGCTGGCGCATCGCTTGTTTCCCGGCCTTGCGGGGCGCGATCCCGGGATGGAAACACCGGTATGGATGGGCTTTCGGCCGAGCATGCCGGACTCGCTTCCCGTCATCGGGCGGTCGCGCCGCAGCCGCGACGTCATCTACGCCTTCGGTCACGGACATGTCGGCATGGCGGGCGGCGCGCAGACCGGATTGCTGGTGTCGGATCTCGTCAGCGGGCGCATGCCGCGCATCCCGATCGAACCGTTCTCGCCGCAGCGCTTCGGGAGGGGATGACGAAGCCCGGCCGATGGCCGCCCGGGATCTCGTCGCGGCGGCCTGGGCACATTGCCCCGGCCCCCCTTGACCCCGCGTTTCGGAGTCTCAGGATAGAGACGATCATGCTCATCGATGCGACAGGCCGAGGCCGGCCGGATATCCGGTCCGGATGCGCCGATGGCCCCGCGACGAATGGGCCGCAGTCGAGCCCCCGGGAGGATATTCTCTATCTTCAACAAGGGGATATGCGGTCCGGGCCGGCAGAGACCCGCTCGGGAGCCGCGAGCGGCAAGATGAAGAAAAATGAATGGCACGGCCATTGCGTGTTGTCGCAGTGCAACAAGACAAACAGAGGCGAACAAGATGACCAACGCTATTCTCTCTGGGCCCGTCGGCCGGCGAGGCGTTCTGAAGACGGGGGTGGCCGCTGCTGCGACGATGCTGTTCGCGCCCCATTACATCCGCCCGGCCCAGGCCGCGGAGACCATTACCCTGCTGACCTGGGAGACCTATCACGACGACGACTGGATCGCCGAATGGGGCAAGGCCAACAACACGGAAGTGCGCGCCGTCCGCATCGGTTCGGAGGACGAGCTCTTCTCGCAGGCTTTTTCCGGCGCCGTCCAGGCCGACATTCTCTATATCGAGACCGGCTCCCTGCCGCGCTTCAAGAATGCCGGCCTGATCAAGGCGATCGACCCCTCGGCGGTCGCCAACATCAAGAACATCAGTCCGGCGCTCGACTGGAAGAAATATACCAATGTCGGCGGAGAGATCATGGGCATTCCCTATAATTGGGGAACCCAGCCGCTGATGTTCAACGCCGACATCGTCAAGAAGACGGACACCTGGTCGGTGCTGTGGGACAAGACCTATGCCGGCCAGGTCAACATGTTCGACGATTGCACCATGACGTTCCCGATGATCGCCCTCTACGTCGGCGCGAAGGATCCCTTCAACCTGACCGAAGCGGAGTTTTCCGCCTGCGCCGAGGCGCTGCGGGCCCTGCGCCAGCAGATCCGTGTCATCGCCCGCGGTTTCGACGATGCGACCACGCTCTATGCCGCCGGCGACGCGGTGCTGGGCTATTGCCAGAACGTCGCCGTCGTCAGCTCGCTGCAGGCCAAGGGCAAGAACTTCAAATATTCCCTCCCGAAGGAGGGGACGCCGACATGGATCGATTGCCACTCGATCTCGGCCCGAGGCGATCGCCCCATCGTCTACAAGTTCATCAACGACAACGAAGCCGCCGATTGGCAGTCACGGTTCATCACCAAATCGACCAATAACGGCATTCTCACGGCCGACGTGGCCACCAAGGCCGGCGTCTCCGAGGCCACGCTCAAGCTGACGAATATCGTCGACTCGCAAGCGCCGGATTTCTGGGACCGCATGGTCGTCTTCCAGAAGCCGGAGGATCTCGATCGCCGCCTTCAGCTCTGGAACGACTTCAAATCCGGTACTCTGTGAACCGTCGCCGATGGGAGCCTGAAACATGCCATCTGCGGCGCAAGGAAGCGTACTTTCCCTCGAAAACATCGACAAGACCTATGGCCGCTCGGCCAAGCCGGCGCTGGATCGGGTATCCTTCGACGTTGCGCCGGGAGAGTTCTTCTCGATTCTAGGTCCGAGCGGCTCGGGAAAGACGACCATCCTCAGGACCATCGCCGGCTTCGAACAGCCCGACTTCGGCCGCGTGGTCATGGCCGGGGAAGTGGTGACCCACATCCCGCCGAACCGGCGGGATGTCAGGACCGTGTTTCAAAGCTATGCCCTCTTCCCCCACATGACCGTGGCGGAAAACGTGCAATATCCCCTGCGCATGCAGCGGATGGCCCGGGCGGAGCGCACTGCCCGGGCGGGCGACGCCCTGGAACTCGTGGCGATGGGCGGCTTTGCGAGCCGCCTGCCGCACGAGCTTTCCGGCGGGCAGCGCCAGCGTGTCGCGCTGGCGCGCGCCATCGTCTCGCGCCCGAAGATCGTCTTGCTCGACGAGCCGCTCGGCGCGCTGGACCTGCGCCTGCGCCAGCAGATGCAGCACACGCTCGTCGCCCTGCAGAAGGAACTGCGGATGGCGTTCGTCTATGTGACGCACGACCAGGGCGAAGCGCTGTCCATGTCGGACCGCGTGCTCGTCATGCAGGAGGGCCGGATTGCGCAGATCGGCAAGCCGCAGGACCTCTACTTCGCCCCGAAATCGGAATTCGTCGCCAGGTTCGTCGGCAATTCCAACATGCTGCCGATGCGCTTCGCCTCCGATGGCCGGTCCTGCGTGGCGAATATCGGCGGGGTGAATTTCCCCGAACTGACCGGGAACGATCCGCGAGCCGCCATCATCGCCGTGCGCTACGACGATGTCGCCGTGAGCGAGGCGGGCTCGATGCCCGGCCCGGCCCCCGTCCTCAAGGGCGTGGTCGAGAACGTCCTGTTCCTGGGCACGAATTTCGAAGTCAACGTCAGGTGCGGCGATCTGCGCATCATGTCCAGCATCCCGGCCACCCAGACGGCGCGGCTGGTGAGCGGGCAGTCCGTGGATGTCTCGTTCGATCTCAGCCGCGCGCAGGTCTTTCATGTCTGATATCGCCGAGATGAGCGCTCCCGCGATGCAGGCGGCCCGGCCGCGGATCGGCCTCAAGCTTAAGCTGGCGCAGCTGCCTCTCTTCGCGTGGCTCGCGCTGATCGTCGTGCTGCCCAACCTCCTGCTGATCGCCACGAGCTTCCTGAGCGCGGGCGGCGGCCGCATGAAATTGTCGCTGACGCTGGCCAATTACACCAGGCTGTGGGAGTCCGCCGGCTTCTGGCGGCTCTTGGGCTCGACCCTGCAATTCAGCCTGTCTGCGAGCCTGCTCGGCGCGGTCCTGGCCTATCCGATGGCCTATTTCGTCGGCCGCATGGTGACACGGCACAAGGCGCTGCTGACCGTGCTCGTCCTGATCCCCTTGTGGATCAGCCTGCTCATGCGCGTGTTCTCCTGGCGCCTGATCCTCGGCCAGTCGGGCCTGCTGAATTCGCTTCTCGTCACGACCGGGATTCTGAGCGAGCCGTCGCAGGCCTTTCTCTATACCCCGGCGACCGTCGTCCTGACCTTCGCCTATATTTCCATTCCCTATATCTTCATTTCGACCCTGAACGCCTTCGAGAAGATCCCGACCGCCCTGATCGAGGCCTCCCAGGATTCGGGAGCGACCGCGTTCCAGACCTTCTGTCACGTGATCTGGCCGCTGACGCGCCGCAGCCTCGCCATCGGCATCAGCCTGGCTTTCCTGGTCACCGTCGGGGATTACGTCACGCCGGCGATGATCGGCGGCATCAACGGAACGACGCTGGGCGTGCTGATCTCCTCGCAGTTCGGAATGGCCAACAACTGGCCCTTCGGGGCCGCGGTCTCGGTGGTGCTGATCCTCAGCGTGGCGGCCATTCTCGCCGTGCTGCTGTGGCTTTGCCCGACGCGCGGGGTCTTCAGCGGCGATGAATCCCAGGACCGGAAGACGGCGGCAGACGGCGGCGGCGGCACCTCGCTCGCCTCGCTCGCCGGCGGTCTCGGCTACACCTGCGTCATAACCTTTCTCTACGCACCGCTGATCCTGATGGTGATCTTCTCCTTCGGCGCCTCGACATTGCAGTCGTTTCCGATCACCGACTACACCCTGCACTGGTACGACGATCTTTCCAGGAATACGGCGCTCCTCGCCGCGGCGCAGCGCTCGCTGATCGTCGCCGCCTGCGTGGTGATCTTCTCGACCACGACCGGGACAGGCTTCGCGCTGGCCCTGCACTACCAGCGCATGAAAGGGGCGCGAGCCATCGAAATGCTGCTGACGCTGCCGCTGGCGATGCCGGCCGTGGTGCTCGGCGTCGTCATGGTTCTCGGCACCGAGATCCTCGCCATCCCCTCCGGCCTCATCCGCGCTGTCATCGGCCAATCGAGTTTCGTCATGCCGGTCACGCTCCTGCTCGTGCTTGCCCGGCTGCGGCGGCTCGACCCCTCGCTCATGGAAGCCTCGCTCGACCTCGGCGCCGGCCGTCTGAGCAGCTTTGCGCACGTCCTGCTGCCGCTGGTGAAGGGCGCCGTGATCAGCGGCGCCCTGCTGGGTCTGACATTGTCGGCCGACGACGTCATGGTGACGCTGTTCCTTGCCGGCCCCCAGCAGACGCTGCCGATCTGGGTCTTCAACCAGATGCGCTTCGGCTTCACGCCGTCGGTGAATGCCGTGTTCACCATCCTGGGATTGTCATGCCTCTTGCTGGTAGTCGTCGCCAGCATCGTCAGGATGCGATCCAATCCCGAGTCGCGCTGAGCCGCCGAGGGAACGCCCGCGCAGGGGAGCGACGCGTAGTCCCGTATCATGACGAGCCTCGGCCGCGTTCCTCGGCCAATCGCAGCCGAGAGAACTTGTCCAACCCGCAGCACCGGGGGGCGATCGGCGGTCGAGACCGATCCCCGGTCCGACCGAGGGATGCGACTCCGGCGGCTGCCTCGACCCCGCCTCCCACGCGTCTCAATTACGAGAATGGAGTCGCAGAGCCTTCACTCGACGGCCCCGAAATGCGGGATTTCGGTCGATTATCGTGGTTTCGGCCGCGCACTGCGACTGGCATGCCCCTTGCGTTGAAGTTCGAGGCCAGGCCGTCACATCGAAAGTCTTTTAAATGCAGGGTGTCGAGAACAACATGACGGCAGCGCGGCCGCGCCGGGACGGGAACTTTGCCGGCAACAAATCGGCGGGAATTGGTTCGCAGGCAACCCCCGCCGGCGGCGTCGATGCAGGCCGGGCGTCGCACATCCAGCTCGAGGCCATCGCCATCTCCCGTCGCTTCGGCGACTTCCAGGCTCTGGAGGACATCTCCATCGGCATCGAGAAAGGCGAGTTCCTGACGCTCCTCGGGCCGTCGGGCTCGGGGAAGTCGACATTCCTCAACATCCTCGCAGGCTTCGACGCGCCGTCCAGCGGGAAATTGGTCCAGGGCGGCGAGGATGTCACGCATCGCCCGGCCGAGCAGCGCAATTTCGGCATGGTCTTCCAGGGATATGCCCTGTTTCCCCATCTGACGGTCGCCGGCAACGTATCGTTCCCCTTGCGGGTGCGGAAAGTTCCCTCGGCCGATCGAAGCCGCAGGGTCGCGCAGGTTCTGGAAAGCGTCGGATTGACCGCCCATGCCGACAAGCTGCCGAGGCAGCTGTCCGGCGGTCAGCAGCAGCGCGTCGCCCTGGCCAGGGCGCTGGTGTTCTCCCCCGACATCCTGCTGCTCGACGAGCCTCTCTCGGCACTCGACAAGACCCTTCGCGAGCAGCTCCAGATCGAACTGCAGCGCATCCATCGCGAATTCCGGACGACCTTCGTCTTCGTCACGCACGACCAGTCGGAAGCGCTCGCACTGTCGAGCAGGGTCGCGATCTTCAATCACGGCCGGCTGATGCAGGTCGGCAAACCGGCGGATGTCTACACTCGGCCCGGCTCCAGATTTGTGGCGGAGTTCCTGGGGCAGGTTAACCTGTTCCCGCTCGGCGAGCCTGGATCGGCCGGCGGCATCGTGGCGGGACGCTTCGGCGACCGCTTGCTGACGGCGCCCGGACATGCGGCCGGTCCGGTCGTGCTCGGCGTGAGGCCGGAGCATATGAGCCTTTCGGTCGCCGAGCCTTCCGGGCTCAACGCCGTTCAGGCAGTGATCGACGGCGTGGCATACCATGGCGCCACAGTGCTGCTGAGCCTGCATTCCTCGGGCGGAGCCGGCGATCGATCGCTTTCATTGACCATTCCGGCCGAGATGTGGGCCCGCGACTCCGCCCAATGGGGACAGTCGGTCTGGCTTGCCTGGCAACCGGAGCACGGAATGATCCTGCCGCGGGAGTAGCGGCCGGTTCGCACGAATCCAGAGGGGAGAAGAACGGTGAAGGTGATGAACGAGATATTCCAGAAAGACTGCTTCGATATTCTGAAACTCAAGCTGGACCGCGGCGAGATCGACCGTCGCTCGTTCCTGCGGGGGATCGCTCTCATGGGCGCGGGCGCGCTCGCCCTGCAATCCGGGGCCGTCTCTGCCCAGGAAAAGGAAATGGTGATGGTCACCTGGGGCGGCGACGGCACGAAAGCCTTCGAGAAGGCCTTTGCCGCCCCCTTCGCCAAGGCGACGGGGATTCGGGTGAAGAGCGACGGCTCCGGCCCGACGGAGGGGGCGGTCAAGGCTCAGTTCGAAGGCGGAAAAATCTCCTGGGACGTGATGGATACCGAGTTCTTTTCCTCCAAGACCTTGGGAGAAAAAGGCTACCTCGGCAAGATCGACTACAATATCGTCAAGAAGGAAAAAATTCACGGCTCCGATTGGCACGATTGGGGCGTAGCCAACTACTATAATACGTATGTCATGGTCTACAATAAGAAGAAATTCGGTGACAATCCGCCGAAGACGTGGGCCGATTTCTTCGACGCGGAAAAATTTCCGGGAAAACGGACCTTGCCGAAATATATGATCGGTGCGCCGGAAGCAGCGCTGCTTGCCGACGGGGTCAGTCCGGACAAGCTCTATCCGATGGATCTTGATCGCGCCTTCAAGAAGATCAAGGACTTCATGCCGAATATCGTCAGCTTCTGGGGATCGGCAGCGGAGAGCCAGCAGGCTGTCATCGACGGCGAGGCGGTGATCGGGCTGCTCTGGGGTACGCGCGCGCAGCTGGTGCATCGGGATACCGGCGGAGACGTCACCTTCACTTTCCAGGATGCGCTGCTGACGCCGTCGTCATGGTCCTACATGAACAAGAACCCGGCAGGCGCCGAGATCGCCAATCAATTCATCGCCGCCGCGCAGGATCCCGCGCTTCAGATCGAGCTGCTGAGGCTCGTCGGATGCAGTCCCGCCAATCCCGCCGCGGCTGCGATGGTTCCCGAGGACCTCAAGCCGTTCGACTGCATGCAACCGGAACATCTGAAGATCATGCATTCGGTCGACATGGAATGGTACGGAAAGAACTACGGCGCGGCCCTGGACCGGTTCATCGCGATGATCGCCAACTGAGAGGCGTTCCGCCAGCCGGCGACAACTCGGCATCGTCACCCCGCGCAGATCGGTGCGCCGGGTGACACCGAGCCTCGCGCGGCCGACCTATCGATGGATGGGCTCCTGAGGATGTGCAGGTCGGGGAAGAATGGACAGACGCAAGGTTCTCGAATGGACGGTCTTCGTGGCGCCGCTCCCGGTGCTGCTGGCGGTCTCGTATCTCCTGCCGCTGCTCGGGCTGTTCCACTGGAGTGTCACCGAGCCGTCGCCCGGTCTGGGCAATTACGTCAGGATCCTCGTCGATCCCGATATACACGCCATCATGGGACGCACCCTCAGGATTTGCCTGCTGGCAACCGTCGTTTCCGTCATGGTGGCGTATCTGCTTGCCTATCATTGGGTCTTCGGACCGCTCTGGCGGCGGCGTTTCATAGAGATCTGCGTCCTCATTCCCTTCTGGATTTCAGTCCTGATCCGTGCGTTTGGCTGGCTCATCGTCTTGAGGCCGAAAGGGCTGATCAATGACGGGCTGATGGCCGCCCATCTCATCAGCGAGCCCCTGACGCTCGTCCGGAACGATCTCGGCGTGGTCATCGGCATGGTCCATTTCATGATCCCCTTCGCGATCTTCCCGATCGTGTCGGTGATGCGGCAGATCGATCCGAGAATTCCTGCCGCGGCCAGAGGCATGGGCGCCGGCCCCATCCGAAGATTTGTCGAGGTCTTCCTGCCCCTTTCGATGCCCGGCGTGATTGGAGCCTTCTTCATCGTCTTCGTCTTCACCCTCGGCTTCTTCATCACGCCGTCCATCCTCGGCGGTGGGCGTGTCGTCATGCTCGCCGAATACATCTTCACCCAGATGTCCCAGACCGCGGATTGGGGCCTCGGATCCGCCTTGTCGGTGGTGCTCCTCCTGTTCGTGTCGGCGATGATCTGGTTGCTGTCGAAGCTGACCCGCGTAGAAACATTGATAGGCTAGGAAGATGCATTCCCAAGGACCCGGGCGTCCAAGCACCGTCTTCGCCTATGCGGCGATGATCTTTCTGCTGCTGCCGCTGCTGGCCGTCGTGCCGGTTTCCTTCACCAGCAAGCGCTATCTATCCATGCCGGAAGGCAATTGGTCGCTGCGGCACTACCAGGAACTGATCGAGGGGCCGGAATGGCTCGGCAGCATCTGGACGAGCTTTTCCATAGGCCTCGCGGCGGCAGCGCTTTCGACGTTCCTCGCTATCCTGTTCAGCGTCGGCATCTGGTACCGGCAGTCGGCGCTGACCCGGCCTCTCGTCGCCCTCGTCCTTCTTCCCATGGCGGTGCCGCCGATCATCTCCGCTCTGGTGCTCTATTTCTTCGAGACGAGAACCTCGCTCTACGACACCCTGGGTGGAGTGGTCGTCGCCCACACGGTCATGGCGGTGCCCTATGCCGTCGTCACCCTGATGGTCGCCCTCAGCCAGGTGGACAGAAGGCTCGAATTGGCGTCGCGGAACATGGGCGCCTCCCTCTGGCAGACCACGGTCTGGATCGTCCTGCCGAACATCAAATTCGGCATCCTCTCCGCGGCCTTCCTGTCGTTCATCCTGTCATGGGAGGAGATCTCGGTCACCCTTTTCGTCACGTCGACCGAAATCATCACCCTGCCGCGCCGCATATGGTCGGGGCTTCGCGAGAACATCGACCCGGTCATCGCCGCCATATCGGTCCTGCTCATCGTGGTGACCATGGCCGCAGTCGCCGTCAAGCTGGCGGTGGAGGGCCGATCCCCTCTGAGAAGAGCATGAGGTTTCCGATGAACGACGAACGCGGCAGCCCAATGCATGGCTTCGTCTCGCCCGGCTACGATGCCGTGGCCGAGCAGTTCCGGACCAACTTCCACGAGCGAGGCGACTCGGGGGCCGCTTTCGCCGCGGTCGTCGACGGGGAGATCGTGGTCGATGTCTGGGGCGGCCAGGCCGACCGGACCAGCGGCCGTCCCTGGCGTTCCGACACCATCGCCGCGATCTTCTCCGGGACCAAGGGCCTCGTCGCAACCTGCATGCTGCTGCTTCTGGAGCGCGGCCGGATCGAACTCGATCGACCGGTATGCGCCTATTGGCCCGAATTCGCCGCATGCGGGAAGGATCGGATGCTCGTACGGCATGTCGTTTCTCATCAGGCCTGCCTCCCCGGCCTCATGACACCGGTGACGGTCGACGAGGCGACGGACGATGTCCGCATGGCGCAGTTGCTTGCCGGCCAGGCGCCGATCGGCGAGCCCGGAACGCAGCTCCATTACCACGCCCTGACTTTCGGCTGGCTTTGCGGCGAACTGATCCGGCGCATCGATGGCCGCAGCGTCGGCCGGATGTTCGCGGAGGATGTCGCCCGGCCCCTGGGTCTGGACGCCTGGATCGGACTTCCCGCCGACCAGGAGACCCGCGTGGCGGTGCTCGAACGCGGTCCCGGCTTCGGTGCCCAAGCGCAGGAAACGCCGGGGACAGACCGCCTCGCCTGGTCGATCTGGGACAATCCTCCCCGGTTCTCGGCCGACCCCCTCGCCATGAACACGCGAAGCTGGCGGGCGGCGGAAATCCCGGCCGGCAACGGCATCGCCTCCGCACGGGCCCTGGCGCTGTTCTATGGATGCCTTGCGCGGGGTGGAGAGAGGGACGGGATCCGCATCCTCTCGCCCCAGACCATCGGGCAGGGTGCCGAATGTCTCGCCCGAGGGGTCGAGCCCTATCTCAAGCGGGAGCTGGCCTATGGTGTCGGCTTCCAGCTTCAGACGGAAGCGGCGCCCTTCGGCGAGGCTGCAGTCGCCTTCGGCCATGACGGCGCGGGCGGCTCGATGCATGGCGCCTGGCCGGAACTGAGAACCGGCTTCTCCTATGTCACGAACACGCTTCTCGAATCCGAAGGCAGGGATCCAAGGTCGAGCTCGCTGCTCGCCGCCCTCCATGGCTGCGTGCGCTCGAGCGCCGGATTCGGCTGACATCAGCGCGTCCGCAGCGCGGAAGCCCCGTGAGATCAACAGCCCGGGTGACTTCGCACCACCGTGGAGGTCACCGTTGTTTCGGTGCCCTGGAACAAGAAAGCGATGGTGGGCGCGACAGGGATTGAACCTGTGACCCCTACGATGTCAACGTAGTGCTCTCCCGCTGAGCTACGCGCCCATCGCTTGCGGAGGCCGGCCTGATAGCAGTTTGAAGGAAGCCATGCAAGCCGCTCCGCCGCAAATCTTTCGTTGGGGTCACGCCGCCTTCAAAAGCTTGTCGACTTCGTTGACGAGATCCTTGAGGTGGAAGGGCTTCGACAGCACCTTGGCGTCCTTGGGCGCCTGCGAATCCGGATTGAGGGCGACGGCCGCAAACCCCGTGATGAACATCACCTTGATGTCGGGATCGAGTTCGGTCGCGCGGCGCGCGAGCTCGATCCCGTCCATCTCCGGCATGACGATGTCGGTCAGCAGCAGCTCGAACGGCTCCTCGCGCAGGCGGTGATAGGCCGACAGCCCGTTGTCGTAGGAGACCACCTCATGCCCGGCATTCTGCAGGGCCCGCACCAGAAAGCGGCGCATATCGTTGTCATCTTCTGCGAGGAGGATCTTGTTCATGCTGGCGTCCTGCTTCCCCGGCGGGCCCGGAGCGAATTCGGTCTCTATAAAGCGTCGTCAGGGTAAATGCTTCGTTTAGATCGCATTACGGTTAACTCCCCAGGGTCTGCCCCGATCATGGCCGAAAATGGAAATTTGCGGCAGGTTTTGCTTGTGATGCGCCGGCGCCCGTGATTTTCTGGCCGGCAATGTCCGGCGTGCCGGAGCGGATAACGTCATCACATGGAAATCGAGCTCAGCCCCCCCTTCGACGTGGTCGAGCCGGCGGCCTATACGGCGCCCCTGCTGTTCAACTCTCCCCATTCGGGGCGGATCTATCCGCGATCCTTCCTGGCCGAATCGCGCCTCGACGCGCTGGCGCTGCGCCGCTCCGAGGACGCCTTCGTGGACCTCCTCCTCGCCGACGTCGCCGCCAGCGGCACGGCGCTGATGTGCGCCCGCTTTCCGCGCGCCTATCTCGACGTCAACCGCGAGCCCTATGAGCTCGATCCGCGCATGTTCGAGGGCCGCCTGCCGAACTACGCCAATACGCGCTCGCTCAGGGTGGCCGGCGGGCTCGGCACGCTGGCGCGCGTGGTGAGCGAATCGCAGGAGATCTATGCCCGGCGCCTGTCGGTCGACGAGGCGCTCCACCGCATCGAGGTGCTCTACAAGCCCTATCACCGCACGCTGCGGCGCCTGTTCGGCCGCATCCATCGCGAGTTCGGGGTGGCGCTGCTGGTCGATTGCCATTCCATGCCCTCCTGCGGGCTGGCGCGCGACGAGCGTCCGCGCGCCGACATCGTGCTGGGCGACCGCTACGGCACGAGCTGCTCGCCGCTGATCATGGACTGTGCCGACGATACGCTGCGCGCGCTCGGCTATACGGTGGCGCGCAACAAGCCCTATGCCGGCGGCTTCATCACCGAGCATTACGGCAATCCGGGTGGCGGCTTCCATGTCGTGCAGGTCGAGATCAACCGGGCGATCTATATGAACGAGCAGGATTTCTCCCTGCTGCCGGCCTTCGACCGGCTGAAGCGGGACCTGGCGTCGCTGCGCGACGCGCTCGCCGCCCTGCCCTTCCATTATCTCGACGCCTTCCATCTGGCGGCCGAGTGAACCACGCCGCCTCGCCTCTGCCGGCCGCCGACTGGGTCTTCGGCTACGGCTCGCTGATGTGGAACCCGGGCTTCGCCTATGAGGAGCGCCGGAGCGCGGTCGTCCGCGGGCTGCACCGGGCGCTGTGCATCTGGTCGCATGTCCATCGCGGCACGCCGGAACGGCCGGGCCTGGTGCTCGGCCTCGACCGCGGCGGCTCGTGCCGCGGCGTCGCCTTCCGCGTGGCGCCCGAGCGCTGGGCCGAGACGGTCGACTATCTGCGCCGCCGCGAGCAGGCCACCAGCGTCTATATCGAGACCGTCCACGAGGTGGCGTTCGACGACGGCCGCAAGGTGCGGGCGCTCGCCTACCGGGCGGACCGCACGCACCGCCAATATTGCGGCAGGCTGCCGGACGAGACGCTGCTGGAAGTGGTGCGCGGCGGCGTCGGCCTGTCGGGCGCCAATCCGGACTATGTGCTGGCGACGCACGACCATCTGGTCGAGCTCGGCATCGCCGACCGCACGCTCGACTGGCTGGCCCACCGGCTCAGGGCCTGAGGCGCCGGGAGCGCGTCGCCTTTCGAAGAAAGTCCCTTCGCCGGTGGGACCAGACCGGACGGACAAAATTTGCCCCCTTCACAAGGCCGACATGTTGACCCTACATTATTGTATCGATCGGTCGAATCGGCTTTCGGCCGAATGAATGAGGTCAGGAGAGCGTCGTGACGGCGCATGTGTCGCCTGCCGTGTTTCATCCGTCGGTTTCGCCCGAGGCATGCCCAGCCCTCGTGCTGAACGCCGATTACCGTCCGCTGTCCTATTATCCGCTGTCGCTCTGGTCGTGGCAGGATGCGATCAAGGCCGTGTTCCTCGACCGCGTGACCATCATCTCCGAATATGACAAGGTCGTCCGCAGCCCCACCTTCGAGTTCCGGCTGCCGTCCGTCGTCTGCCTCAAGACCTATGTGAAGCCGAGCCGCAACCCGGCCTTCACCCGCTTCAACGTGTTCCTGCGCGACTGCTTCACCTGCCAATATTGCGGCACGCGCAACGACCTGACCTTCGACCACGTCATTCCCCGCTCGCGCGGCGGCCAGACGACATGGGAGAACGTCGTCGCCGCCTGCTCGCCCTGCAACCTGCGCAAGGGCGGCGCCATGCCGGCCGAGGCCGGCATGCATCCGCACCAGAAGCCCTATGCGCCGACGCTGAGCGACCTGCACCAGAACGGGCGGCACTTCCCGCCGAACTATTTGCATGAGAGCTGGCTCGACTATCTCTACTGGGATACCGAGCTGGAGCCGTAGGCCCCCCGGGAGCGCAGACATCCTGTCCATGGGCGCTGAGATACGAAGATTGTCCGCCTTCTCCCGTCCGGGAGAAGGTCCCGGTAGGGGGATGAGGGTCCAAACCTCAACGCAGATGGCTCAATGGTTGCGCTTGAATTGTGGAAGTATAGACCCTCATCCGGCGCTATGCGCCACCTTCTCCCGTCCGGGAGAAGGAAAGCGCGCTATTTTCTGTAAACTCAGCGACCATGGACAGAATGTCCCGCGCCCGGGAACCTACAGGATCTCCACCCGGTCGTCCTCGAACAGCGCCGCCGACAGCACGCCGCCATAGCAGGCGCCGGTGTCGAGGTTGACGCGGTTGTCGAGGATCTCGGGCGCCTCGGCCGGGGTATGGCCGTGCACCACCTTCTTCTCGTGGCGCTCGGCCGAGAGCAGGAATTCGTCGCGGATCCAGATCAGGTCCTGTTCCGCCTGCAGGTTCAGGGGCACGCCCGGGCGCACGCCGGCATGCACGAAGAAATAATCGCCGAAGCTGACGCTGAGCGGCCGCGTGCGCAGGAAGTCGAGATGGGTCGTCACCATCCGGGCGCGGAAGCGTTCGCGCAGATGCTCGACGTCGCCGGCCGACAGCAGGCTCGCGCCCTCGGTGTCGACGCCGTAGCTCTGCAGCGTCGCCAGGCCACCCCAGCTCAGCCATGTCGTCGCCTCGGGGTCGCCGTCGAGGAAGGCCATCATCAGCGTCTCGTGATTGCCCCTGAGGACGATCAGCTCGCAGCCCGGCACCGTGGCCATCACCCGCGCCACCACGCCGGCCGAATCCGGCCCGCGGTCGACGAGATCGCCGAGGCTGATGACGATGTGGCGCCTGTCGGGATGGCGGGCGGCATGGGCCTGCGCCTTCAACAGGATCGCCTCCATCAGGTCGAGATGGCCGTGGACGTCGCCGAAGGCAATGATGCTGAAGCCCGCCGGCACACGCGGCGGATCGGAAAAAGCCGTATTCGTCTGATGCATGGCGCAAACATAGAGCGATCCGCCTCGTCCCGGCAACAAAAGGATGCGGCGAATCTGCCGCAGACGCCTGCGGGGATGCTCCGCCCGCATCCCGCCCGGGTGCGCGGACAGGGTGTTCACGGGCGCCGAGATACAAAAATTATCCGCCTTCTCCCGGGTCGGGAGAAGGTCCCGGTAGGGGGATGAGGGTCTAAATTTCAACGCAGATAGCTCAATAGTTGCGCTGGAATTGCAGAAGTCTAGAGCGAAATTGTTCAGACTGTAGAATATCCAGCATTAGAGAAGTAATTTCTGCATTCGGACGGGGAGAAGCGCGGGAGAGTTTTGGCGATTTCGTCCCAGAGATCGTGGATGGATCGGGTTGCAGCCGCGCGCAGGAGAGCTTTGAGCTTTGCGAAGAGGTTCTCGATCGGATTGAGATCGGGGGAGTAGGCGGGCAAGTAAAGCAGTTCCGCCCCTGCGGCCTCGATGGCTTGGCGCACACCCGGGACTTTGTGGCTGCTCAGATTGTCCATGATGACGATATCGCCGTAATTGAGGGTGGGAACGAGGATCTGCGCGACATAGGCCTTGAAGCAATCGCCGTTGACTGGGCCGTCGAGCACGCAGGGAGCTGTCAATCCCCCGCTGCGCAGAGCGCCAATGAAGGTCGTGGTTTTCCAATGGCCATGCGGCACGTAGTCGATCAGGCGCTGTCCGCGCTTGCACCTGCCGTAGTGGCGCGCCATCGCGGTCGAGGCCCAGGTCTCGTCAATGAAGACCAGACGCGAGGGCCTCAGCCAGATTTGGTTGCTGTGCCATTTGCGGCGAGCGGCCGCGACATCGGGGCGTTTTTGCTCGCTGGCGTGGATCGTCTTTTTTTATATGTCAGCCCAAGCCGCTTGAGCATATGCCACATCGGGGCATGGCTGATGCTGACCCCCAATTCTTCCTCCGCCCAGGCCCGCAGATCCGCGACACGCGCATCCGGATCCGCCGCGACCTTGGCCCGCAGAACCTCTTCATGCTTGGCAAGCTTGAGCGGAACATGATTGCGCTGGGGGCGGGCACTGACCTCCCCCGTCGCGCACCGCCGCGCTGCCGCCTTGTAGATGTAGGACACACTCACCCTGAAGATTGGTGCGATCGTGCTCGCCGACATCCCGCTATCCAGCGCCCCAAGCACACGATCTCGCAAATCCTGCGAATAGGCTTCACCACGCTTCGTCATGCTTCATCTCCGGAATAGCCCGGAAACCTATGAATCACACTAAGCCATCCAGTGGAATCCCTTCCGATTCCACTCAGACAAATTCCGCTCTAGACCCTCATCCGGCGCTTCGCGCCACCCCCAGCATTTCCGCAGGAAATGCGAAGTCCCGCATGGGAGAAGGAAAATCGCGCTATTGTCGGCAAAGTTAGCGCCTATGGACGAGACGTCCGCGCACCCGGGGTGTCCCTCGGCGCCCGGGTGCGTGAAGAGGCCCGGTCTTTCAGAAGATGGTCGCCTCCGCACCCTCGATCAGCACGGCGGTGAGCGGGCCGCCGAAGCAGGCGCCGGTATCGAGATTGATGCGGTTGGGCGCGAAGGTCGCCGCCTCGACCGGCGTATGGCCGTGGACGATCCTCTTGCCGAAGCTGCCCTCCCATTCGAGAAACTCGTCCCGGATCCACAGCAGGTCCTCCTCGTCCTGGCGGTCGAGCGGGCGGCCGGGCCGCACGCCGGCATGGACGAAGAAATAATCGCCGCATGCGAAACTGAGCGGCCTCGCCAGCAGGAAGGAAAGATGGCGGGCGGGGAGCGTTTCGAGAAAGGCCCGGCGCAGGCCGTCGGCGCCCACGCCTTCGGCCGCCATCGTCGCCAGATCGACGCCGTAGCTCGCCAGCGTGTGCAGGCCGCCATTGCGCAGCCAGTTCTCCGCGCCCTCGCCGCTGCGGAGGAAATCGAGCATCATCGCTTCGTGATTGCCGCGCAGCACGACGAGCTCGCAGCCGGGCAGGCCGCCCGCCAGCCGGTCCACCACCGGCGCCGAATCCGGGCCGCGATCGACGAGATCGCCCACGGAGACCGCGATATGGCGCCGTTGCGGCGATGCCGCCGCCCGCTCCGCGATGCGCTCCAGCAAGGGCTCGAGCTTGTCGAAGCAGCCATGGACGTCGCCGAAGGCGACGATGCTGACGTCGTCCGGCAGGCGCGCCTCCTCGGCGGCGTCCTTTTGGCCTGGCATCCCCGCGGCTCCTCTTGTTTGCCGGCAGCAGAATACACGCCGATACCGGCAACGTCAGAAAATCGTCACCGCCGTCCCCTCGAACAAGGCCGCCGTGAGCTTGCCCGAGGCATAGGCCTTGGTGTCGAGATTGATGCGGTTGCGGTTGAAGTCCGGCTTGCGCACCGGCGTATGGCCGTGCACGATCTTCTTCTCGAAACGCTGCTTGGAATTGAGGAACTCGTCGCGGATCCACACCAGGTCCCGCTCCTCCTGCTCGGCCAGGGACACGCCGGGCCGCACGCCGGCATGGACGAAGAAATAGTCGCCGAAGACGGCATGGCTCGGCAGGCTGCGCAGGAAATCGATATGGGCCTGGGGCATGGCGGCGAGGAGATCCTCGCGCAATTGCGGCATCGCCTTCTCCTCGCGGAAATTCTGCCGGCTGGCGATGCCGTAGCTCTGCAGGAAGGCCTCGGCGCCGAAGAAGCTGCGCCAGGCGTCGCCGATCGGCTTCTCGTCGAGGAAGCCGAGCAGCGCGTCCTCGTGATTGCCCCGGAGGACGACGAGGTCGCACCCCGCCACCCCCGCCATCATCCGCTCGATCACGCCGGACGAATCGGGGCCGCGGTCGATGAGGTCCCCGAGGCTGACGACGATATGGCGGATGCCGGCCGTCTGCGCGGCGCGGCGCTCGATGCGGTCGAGCACGGGAACCAGCAGATCGAGCCGGCCATGCACGTCGCCGATCGCCACGACGGCGATGTCGGGCGGCACGGCGGGCGGTTCGGGAAAAGGCACGAGCTTCGTGCCGGCTTTCTTCGGCATCACCTTGTCCGGGTGCGGGTTCCTGGGGAACGCGGAAGAGACGTCCACAGGCGTCGGCGAAATAGCCTGCTTCTCCCGATCGGGAGAAGCTCCCGGCAGGGGGATGAGGGTCTCACCCGGACAAGAGAGCTTCGTCGCCGTGCTCCGATTGTCGAATCTCAGACCCTCATCCGGCGCTTCGCGCCACCTTCTCCCGATCGGGAGAAGGGCAGTCGCGTCATCGTCGCAAGGCCGACGGCTGTGGACGTCCCCGTCCGCTTCTTCCTATCCTGCCGCCCCGACGTTTCCAAGAGCCGCGCGGGATCGGCCGCGATCCCGGACGCCCCATGCCGGGAGGCGTCGGCCCGATGACATCATGGGCCTGATATACAACAACGCCGCCGCGGCCTTCATGCGAAGAGGTGCCGGCGAAAAGGAGTGACTCATGTCTGCGTTCCCCGAAAAGGCGAAGGTTGTCATCATCGGCCTGGGCGGCATCGTCGGGGCCTCGGTCGCCCATCACCTCATCGAGCGGGGATGGGACGACATCGTCGGCATCGACAAGTCGGGCATCCCGACCGACATCGGCTCGACGGCGCATGCCTCGGACTTCTGCTACACCACCAGCCACGACTATCTCTCGGTCTGGACGACGCAATACTCCATCGACTTCTACGAGAAGATGGGCCACTACGCCCGCATCGGCGGCCTGGAAGTCGCCCGCACCGGCGACGACGCCTGGATGGCGGAGATCCGGCGCAAGATCTCGTCCGGCAGGGCCTTCGGCACCGATGTCCGCCTGGTGACGCCCGCCGAGATCAAGCAGATGTTCCCGCTGATCGAGGAAGACCAGGTCCAGGGCGGCATGTTCGACCCGGATGCCGGCCTCGTCGTCCCGCGCTCCCAGACGGTCGCCGGCAAGCTCGTCGACGCCGCCGAGAAGTCCGGCAAGCTGGCGATGTACGGCAACACGCCGGCCCAGTCGCTGATCGTCGAGAAAGGCCGCATCAAGGGCGTCGTCACCCATCGCGGCACGATCATGGCCGACCATGTCGTGGTCTGCGCCGGCCTGTGGGGCCGCCTCATCGCGGGCATGGTCGGCGAGGACCTGCCGGTGATGCCGGTCGACCATCCGCTCACCTTCTTCGGCCCGTTCAATGAATTCGCCGGCACCGGCAAGGAGATCGGCTATCCCCTGCTGCGCGACCAGGGCAACTCCGCCTATATGCGCGACACCGGCGATCCCGCCACCACGGAAGGCGGCCAGATCGAATGGGGCTATTACGAGACCAAGGCTCCGCGCCTGTGCCATCCGCGCGATATCCTCGAAAAGCACCAGGCGCGCCTGTCGCCCTCGCAGCGCGACCTCGACATGGAACAGATCATCGAGCCGCTCGAACGGGCCATGGAGCTGACGCCGATCCTCGGCGAGCTCGGCTACAATGAAGGCCATTCCTTCAACGGCCTGCTGCAGGTCTCCGCCGCCGGCGGTCCGTCCTGCGGCGAGAGCCAGAAGGTGCGCGGCCTGTGGTATTGCGTCGCCATCTGGGTCAAGGACGGGCCGGGCTACGGCAAGCTGATCGCCGACTGGATGACCGACGGCCGCACCGGGGTCGACCACGCCAGCATCGATTATGCGCGCTTCTACCCGCACCAGACGGAAGAGAAGTTCATCGAGGGCCGCTGCTTCGAAGCGGCGCAGAAGATCTATTTCCCGGCCGTCCATCCGCGCGAGCCCTATGCCAGCGGCCGCAACGCCAAGCGCTCGCCCTTCCATGAGCGCGAGAAGGAACTCGGCGGCTATTTCATGGAGCTCGGCGGCTGGGAACGCGCCCATGGCTATGCCGCCAACGAGCATCTGCTCGAAAAATACGGCAACCAGGTGCCGGTGCGCGAGAACGAGTGGGACAACCGCCATTTCTGGCGCGTTTCCAATGCCGAGCATCTCGCCATGAGCGAGGATTGCGGCATCGTCAATCTCAGCCATTTCTACATGTTCGACGTCGAAGGGCCCGACCATGTCGAACTGATGGAATGGATCTGCGCCGCCAGGATCGGCGGCGATGCCAATATCGGCAAGGGCATCTACACCCATTTCCTCGACGACGAGGGCATGGTGCGTGCCGACCTCACCGTCATCCGCATGGCCGATCGCTGCCGCGTCGTCGACGGCGCCGATGCCGGCCCGCGCGACTTCCATTATGTCAAGCGCCTCGCCGAGGACAGGGGCCTCGACGTCACCGTCACCGACGTCTCCGAGAAATACATCACCATCGGCATCTGGGGCCCGAATGCCCGCGACACGCTGAAGAAGGTGGTGGCGGACCCGGCCGGGCTCGATGCGGCAAACTTCCCCTTCGCCGCGATCCGGCCGATCGAGATCGCCGGCCGGCCGGTCACCGCCTTCCGCATCTCCTATGTCGGCGAGCAGGGCTGGGAGCTGCACATGAAATATGAGGACGGGCTTGCGGTCTGGGATGCGCTGCGCGCCACCGGCGTCATGGCCTTCGGCGTCGAGACCTATGCCAACTCCCGCCGCCTGGAAAAGAGCCTGCGCCTGCAGAACGTCGACCTGCTCACCCAGTACAACCTCATCGAGGCCGACCTCGCCCGCCCCAAGGTCAAGGAAGCCGACTTCCGCGGCAAGGCCAGGCACCTCGAATACAAGGCGCGCGCGCACCAGCCGGCCATGCTCTGCACGCTGGTGATGACCGACAACACCGACAGCAAGGGCGTCAAGCGCTATCCCGTCGGCACCCTGCCGGTCATGGACGCCGACACCGGCAAGGTGCTGGTCGACGAACTCGGCCGCCGCTCCTACACCACCTCCATCGCCTTCGGCCCGACCATCGGCAAGAACATCGCTTTGGCCTATCTGCCATGGGCCTATTGCCAGGAGGGCCGCAAGCTCAGCGTCGAATATTTCGCCGAGACCTATCCGGTCGAGGTGGTCGGCATCGGCTACAAGCCGCTGTATGACCCTGAAAACCTGAAGCCGCGGAGCTAGCCGTCCGCGATCACAGCTGAATAACGCCAGCCATCCTTAATATCCGCCGTGTTCCGGCGCATCCCGCGACGGCAACGGGGAAGCGGCATGCGCGTAAGGCAAGTACGGATCCGGCTCGAGAACTGGTATCCGGCCAATTATTCGGCCGCGAACACGCACGATCACGAGCTCGAACTGTATCTATGGGTCGACGGACGCCGAACCTACCAGGTGTTCGACTACGGCGCGAGCGACGTGCTGGCGCAGGGCGGTCTTCCGGGCGGCGTCCCCGCCGACATCCGCGAGCCCCGGTTCAGGATCCGCCTCGTCGCCATCGAGCGCGACGGCTGGCCTGACGCAACGGGCGGCGCGGGCGGCGAGATCACCATCGAACTCGACCGGGACCCGCCGGTCAGCACCTGGACGATCGTCGCCGACGGCGCCGGCGGCGACCGGCCGGTCGAGATCACCTTCGCCGTCGAATATCTCACCTATCTGGCCACGCCGGACCATCCGGGGCCGGACCCGCATCCGATCGACGACAAGGCGCGCTCGGATGCGGGGGACCGCGACGCGCGGGTCTTCGAGCACTGGCTCGGCCTCGGCCGCTCCTCGCGCCTCTGGCCGGACCCGGCGCGCAAATATCACGAGCAGGTCTGGTTCATCGTGCCGCTCGACGGCGAGGGGCGCCGCGGCAAGCAAATCGTCACCACCTATCGCTACCGCGCCGAGGCGATCGGCCTCGACCATGGCCGCATGGGCAGCGTCTACGTGCCCCGGAACACGCAGATCGTCCTCCACCAGCACGATTTCGCCCATCCGGACTTCGCCGCCGGCAAATCGCTCCGCCTCGGCCATCCCGGCCTGCACAATCTCAACGAGACCCGCTGGGACGACCGGATCGGCGCCATCGAACTGATCACCACCCACTTCGTCGCCGCCGCGCCGCGCGCGGCGAATTGAGGGCCGTGGAAAAAGAAGCGTCGATCGTCCCCTGGGACCGCAGGCTTCCAGCCCATATGCGCTAACTTTGCCGACAATAGCGCGATTTTCCTTCTCCCATGCGGGACTTCGCATTTCCTGCGGAAATGCTTGGGGGTGGCGCGAAGCGCCGGATGAGGGTCTGGACTTCTGTAATTCCAGCGCGACTATTGAGCTATCTGCGTTGAAGTTTAGACCCTCATCCCCCTGCCGGGACCCCAAGCATTTCCAAAGGAAATGCGGTGTCCCGAACCGGGAGAAGGCGGGTATTTCCGTTATGTTAGCGCATATGGGCTTCCAGCCTGCCCTTGGAAACGCTGCGTCTGCCGGAAAGATGCAGGCTGGAAGCCTGCGGTCCCGGGAGGGCGGGCTCCCCCTTCAGCTCTCCGCCCTTCGCCCGTACAGCACCCGATCGAGGAAGGCGGTCGCCAGCGCCATGCCTTCGGGCGCGACGACATGGCCGACGCCCGGCAGGAAGCGGCGCTCGACCCTGACGCCGAGTCCTCTCAGCACCGTGAAGGCATGGTCGCTTTCCTGCGGCGGAACGACGGGATCGGCGACGCCATGCACGAGCAGCAGCGACGTCGACAGGGAAGGCGCCAACGGCGGCGGCGACGACAGGCGGCCCGAAAAGGCGACGACGGCGGCGACCGGCCAGCGCCCGGAGGCGAGCGCGTCGAGCACCATGATCGCACCCTGCGAGAAGCCGACCAGCGCCACGCGGTCGAGACGGCGGTCGAAGTCGCGGTCTTCGAGGATGTCGCGGAGCAGGTCGTCGAAGGCGGGACGGGCCGCCGCGACGCGGGCGGGCCGGTTGACCGCCGAAATGCCGTCCTGGCTGTACCATTGCCGGCCGGGGCCGTGCGCGAAGGGAAACGGCGCATTCGGCGCGGCGAAAGACGCACGCGGAAGCGATTGCCGCAGGGCTTCGCGCAGCGGCGCGAGGTCGTGGCCGAAGGCGGCGACGCCATGGAAGAGGATGACGAGGCTTTCGCCAGCCATGCCGCTCACGACGCCTTCCGCGCCAGGCTGACGGGCGCCAGGCCCGGCAGGTCCGGGCCGAGCGGCACGATGCCGTTGGGGTTGAGCGCCTTGATCGAATAATAGCCGCGCTTGATGTGGTCGATGCTCACGGTCTCGCGGACGCCGGGCACGTCGAGCATATGGGTGAGGAAGGCGGAGAGCGCGGGATAGTCGACGAGGCGGCGCAGATTGCATTTGAACAGGCCGTGATAGGCGGCGTCGAAGCGCACCAGCGTCACGAAGAGGCGGATGTCGGCCTCCGTCAGCCGGTCGCCGAACAGCAGCGGCCCGCCGGCGGCAAGGCGCGGCTCGAGCTCGTCGAGCATGCCGAAGACGTCGGCGAAGGCCTCCTCATAGGCGCCCTGCGTGGTGGCGAAGCCGGCGCGGTAGACGCCGTTGTTCAGCCGCGGATAGATGGCGGCGTTGAGGGCGTCGATGCCGGGGCGCAGGTCCTCGGGATAGAGGTCGACCGCCTTGGTGGCGAGCGCGCCGAAGCCGCTGTTCATCATGCGCAGGATGTCGGCGGATTCATTGTTGACGATGGTGCCGCGCCGCTTGTCCCAGAGCACCGGCACGGTGGCGCGGCCGGTGAAGTGCGGATCGGCCCGCGTATAGATTTCGTGCATATAGGTGGCGCCGTTCACGGTGTCCGGCACGGCGCCGGGATAGAGGCCGAAGCGCCAGCCCTGGTCGGTCATCGCGGGCTCGACGATCGAGACGGAGATCGTCTCGGCGAGGCCCTTGACCTGGCGCCCGATCAGCGTGCGCGAGGCCCAGGGGCAGATCAGCGCGACATAGAGATGGTAGCGGCCGGCCTCGGCCTCGAATCCACCCTCGCCCGTCGGCCCCGGCGCGCCGTCCGGCGTCACCCAGTTGCGGAACGAGGATGTCTGCCGGACGAAACCGCCTTTCTCGTCCGTGGCCTGCACGGGGTGCCAGTCGGAAGTCCATTTGCCGTCCACGAGCATGGGAAACCCTCTTCTTCGGCGCGCCCCGAAGGGCCCGCCATCCTCCTACGACAACGGCGCTCCCATGTCGAAGGCTCCGCCTCCTCGTCACGTCCTGCCGTCGAGATGGCGCGCCCGGCGCAGCTCGGGAAACCACAGCCACCACAGCCCGGCCACGGCGATCGTCGCCGCGCCGCCGAGGATGACGGCGGGCACGGCGCCGAACAGCCCCGCCGAAAGGCCGGCGCGGAACTCGCCGAGCTCGTTCGACGCCCCGACGAACACCTGGTTGACGGCATTCACCCGCCCCCGCACCGCATCCGGCGTCCACAGCTGGATCAGCGTCTCGCGCACATAGACGCTCACCATGTCGAAGCCGCCCATCAGCGCAAGCGCCGCCACCGACAGCCAGACCGCGCCGGAAGCGCCGAACACCGCGGTGGACAGGCCGAACAGCGCCACGCAGGCGAACATGATCCGGCCGGCATGGTCGCGGATCGGGCGGCGCAGCAGCAGGCCGGCCACGACGATCGCGCCGATGCCGGGCGCCGCGCGCAGCAGGCCGAGCCCCCAGGGGCCGACGGCGAGGATGTCGCGGGCATAGACCGGCAGCAGCGCCGTGGCGCCGCCGAGCAGCACGGCGAAGAGGTCGAAGGAGATGGCGCCGAGCACGATCTTCTCCTTGCGGATGTAGCGGATGCCGGCGAGCATCGCCTCGAAGCTCGGCTTCTCGCTGCGGGCGCTGCGGGGCGGCGAAGCGACGGCGGCCGCCAGGGCGGCGGAGCCAGCGAGCAACGCCAGCGCCGTGCCATAGGCGGTGCCGGCCGACAGGCCGTAGAGAAGGCCGCCCGCGACCGGCCCGAGGACGGTCGAGACCTGCCAGGAGGTGGTGCTCCAGGCGATGGCGTCGGCGAGGTCCTCGGCCGGCACGAGGTTGGCCATCAGCGATTGCTGCGCCGGGCCGAAAAAGGCGCGCAGCGTGCCGAGCACCACCAGCGTGGCGAAGATCGGCACCGCGGCCTGTCCGCCGGACAGGGTGAACGCCAGCAGCGCCAGGGCGCAGAGCCCCTCTCCGGCGATGCAGCCCGTCATGATGGCGACGCGGTCGAAGCGGTCGGCGACCGTGCCGGTCACCAGCACGAGGAGGAGGGCCGGCAGGAACTGCATCAGGCCGACGAGGCCGAGGTCGAAGGGGTTGCGCGTCAGGTCGTAGACCTGCCAGCCGACCGCGACGCCGACGATCTGGGCGGAGAAGCTGCCGAGGAAGCGCGCGAGCCAGTAGCGCGTAAAGCCGGCGTGGCGGAAAGCGCCGGCCCGCGGCGAAGGAAGGTCGGTCATCGGGAAATCACGGAACAGGACATCTTTCTCGGCAATCGCACGCTGCGGCGCAAAGCGTTGCGATTGCATCCTGCGGCGGGGATGTCCATGCGGAATTTCCGCGGCGGCAATCGGGATCGGCTCCCGAGGCCGGCCGCGGCTCTTGGCGCCTTGCGCGCACACCCCTTTCGGGAGGACAATCGCTTATCGTTTCCCAGTGGCCCGACGGAGCCGGCATGGCCGTTTTCTTCCCCGATCTCGAGCGTCTCGACGAGGCCCTGATGGCGCTCGACGACGATGTGTTGATGCTCTCGCAGCTGGACGGCTTTCTCACCGGCGTCCTCCTCTGCCCCGAACCGGTGCTGCCGAGCGAATGGCTGCCGGTCGTCTGGGGCCGCAGCGAGGAGAACGAGGAGCCCGTCTTCACCTCCGAGGCCCAGGCCCGCGAGGTGCTCGACCTGATCATGCGCTACTACAATCACGTCGCCGAAATCCTCGACAGTCCTTCCCGGCGCTGCGAGCCGATGCTGATGGAGGACCCGCGGACCGACGAGGTTCTGTGGGAAATCTGGATGGAAGGCTTCGAGCTGGCCCTGATGCTGCGGCCCGAGCTCTACGGCACGGTCTATGGCAATGGCAGGCCGGAGGTCGCCGGCGCCTATCGCGGCCTCATGGAGCTGATCGAGATCAGCAGCGACAAAAGCACGCTCCCGCCGAAGAAGATCGAGCGCCTCACCCTCGCCGCCCATGACGCGATCGGCCCCTATGTCGACCGCCTCAACGCGGCGCGCCGGGGCGAGGCTGCTCCCCCGGCGCCCTTCGCCGCGGCCGCCGGCCGCGTCGGGCGCAACGATCCCTGCCCCTGCGGATCGGGCAGGAAATACAAGAAATGCTGCGGCATGAACTGAAGGCCGAACGGACGAAACCGCCCGTCGGGCGGAGCGGGACGGGCTGAAAACACCCGTCATCCTCGGCGAGCCGCGCAGCGGCGAGGGAAGAGGATCCATGCCATAGGGCGGGGTCCCGGCCCATGGATCCCTTTCCCTCGCTGCGCTCGCCGGGGATGACGGTGTCATCCTCAAACCGTCCCGTCAGGCGGAGCGCAGCGCCAGGCCGGTGAAGATCAGCGCGAGACCGTTGGCGAGAAGCTCCACCCCGAGCAGGATGCCGAGCAGCGACAGCGCCGACCACGGGAAATTGGTGAAGATCATCACCGCGAGCAGGATCGAGACCAGGCCGGACAGCAGCATCCAGATCCAGCTGACGGAACGCCGGATGCGGAAGGCGATCATCACCTTGACGATGCCGTAGATCAGGAACAGCACGCCGATCAGCGCCGTCAGCGAGATCGCGCCGGAGATCGGATCGAGCAGGATGGAGACGCCGAGCAGCAAAGCGAGGACGCCGAGCACCGCCGCCTCGAAGAAGCCGCCCCAGGCCTTCACCGTCATGGCTTGAATGAGCTGGACGGCGCCGAGGACCAGGAACAGCCACCCCACCCAATAAACCACCGCCAGCGAAGCGATGCCCGGATGGATGAGGGCGAACAGGCCGCCCACCACCGAAATAAGGCCGATGACGAGAAACCATCGCCAGGATTGTTGCAGTGTCTCCATCGCTTCCCCTCCTTGAATGCCCTCAGCGCGCTGACGGTACCATCAAATCATACCGCGCGAAAAAGCGGGCAGCTTGACCGGGATCAAAGAGCTCGCCGCCGCCGTTCCGGCTGGAGCCGAGCGAAGGGCCGCCCCCCTGGCCCCCCCGCCAGCGCGCACGCATGGAGCCCGTCTCGCCCTCCCGGCGCCCCGCAATAGCGGCCTCGCCCCATAGGCGGCGATGGGAGAGGCGATCACCGATCGCCTTCATCCTTTCCACCAGGCCCTGCGTTTCCGGGAACGGCGATCGGGTGATCGCCCTCCATCGTCGCGCCTCGCCTGGCAAAGTCAGCGCCGCCTATTCCGTCGGGTAGCGCAGGCCGATCTGCCGGCGGATGGTGTCGAGCGTCACCATGATGCCGACGGTCTCCTCGGGCGGCAGGATCTCCCCGGCGAGCCGGCCTTCGCGCACCAGCCGCTCGATCTCGTCGGCCTGGTACTGCATGCCGCGCCCGGGCACGTCGGACGAAAAGGTCTCCAGCACGTCGCCGCGGCAGTCGATGACGCGGAACGAGGTCGGCTCGTACCAGACGGCGGAAAATTCGATCCGCGCCTCGGTACCGAGAACCAGGGCGACGTTCGGCCCGCCATTGTCGCTGGTCGAAATCGTCGTCGACATCCCGCCGCCGGCATGGCGGAAGATGGTGGCGATCTCGGCGTCGGCGCCGGTCTGCTTGAAACGGGCCATGGAGACGATCTCCTCGGGCTTGCCGAGCACGTCCCAGGCAAAGGAAATCGGATAGATACCGAGATCGAGCAGGGCGCCGCCGCCGAGCTCCAGGGCGTTGAGACGATGGGCGGGATCGTCCGGCAGGTCGCGGGTATGGTCGGCGATGACGGAATAGACCGTGCCCAGCACGCCGGAGGCGAGAATCTCACGCACCCGCACCATATGCGGCAGGAAGCGGGTCCACATCGCCTCGAGCACCACGAGCTTGCGCGCCTCCGCCAGGTCGACGACGCGGCGGGCCTCCTCGGCATTGATGGTGAAGGGCTTTTCGACCAGCACGTGCTTGCCGGCCTCCAGGGCCATCAGCGCGTTCTCGGCATGCAGCGGGTGCGGGGTCGCGACATAGATCAGGTCGACCTCGGGATCCTCGCACAGGGCTCTGTAGCTCGCATGGGCGTTGGGGATGCCGAACGTCCCGGCGAAGCGGTCGGCGCCCGCCTGGCTGCGCGAGCCGACGGCAGCGACCGTGTGGCCGGTCAGCTGCAGGTCCCTGACGAAGAGATCCGCAATCCAGCCCGTGCCGAGAATCCCCCAGTTCAATCGTGTCGCCATCGTGCTTCCACCCTTGTTTCGCGCCATCCTGCCAGTTCGTCGCGGGGCGGCCAATGGAGAAAACGATCGGCGGCGCAATCGACAGGGCCTATGCGTCGTGGAAGGTCGATCACCGATCGACCTCTTCCTCTCCGGCGCGCCGGCGTTTCCAAAAAGGGGCGATCGGTGATCGCCCCTCCATCGTCACGCCTTCCGGCAAAGTTAGAGCATGGGGGCGCCCGTCCTTGCACAGGCCGATCGACTGGTCGGTCCCGCGAGGCACCGCCCTTCGTCAACGATGCCTCCCATGGAGTGAGGAAAGAGATGGATTTCAAGCCTATGCAGCGTCACCGTCATTACAGCGCCCTCCTGAACGCCGTGATCGCCATGCTGTCGCTGGCGGTCCTGCCCGGCATGGCGCGAGCGCAGGCAACCCGAATCGTGGATATGCCGCTCGCCGGCGGCGGGCATCAGCGGGCGCTGTTCGCCGCGCCGGCCCATCCGCGTGCGACCATCGTGATGCTGCCGGGCGGCGCCGGCGATATCGGTATTGCGGCCGACGGCGCTCTCCGGCGCGGACACAATTTCGTCGTCCGCACGCGCGGCTTGTGGAACCGGCGGGGCTATGCGGTGCTGATTCCCGATACCATCGATCGGCAGAACCTGCGCGGCCTGCGCAGTTCGGCGGCCTATGGCGAAGTGGTGGCGGACCTCGCGGCCTTTGCGCGCATGCAGCAGCCCGGGCCGGTCTTTCTGCTCGGCACCAGCCAGGGCTCGATCGCGGCGGTCAACGGCGCGGCCCATGCCAGTCCGGGGAGCGTGGCCGGGGTGGTGCTGACCGAATCGGTTTCGGTGCCGGGCGGCAGCGGCGAGACGGTCTTCGACGCCGGCCCCGCGCAGCTGCGCGTGCCGGCGCTCGTCGTCGCCAACCGCGACGACCGCTGCAGCGTCGCGCCGCCGCAGGACGCCCGCAGGATCGCGGCGGCGCTCAGCGCCAGCCCCGATGTGCGGGTGATGATGGTGGCAGGCGGCCTTGATGGCGACCACAAGGACTGCGGCTCGCTCTCGCCGCATGGCTATGACGGCATCGAACCGCAGGTCGTCGGCCAGATCGCCGACTGGATGGATGCGCATCTGGCCGGCCGCTGATCCGCTCCGCAGGCTTCGCCGGTGCGACGACGATTGCGGACGGCGCGTTGAAGGTCAACGGTTCGCTATGCCGTGCTGACCGCGACAGCCGGCGTTTCCGGCACCTGTCGACGCCGGCCTCGATGTCAACCTCACGCCCAGCACTACCTTCGACGTCAGCTATGGCGGCCAGTTCCGGCGCAACACCATTGACCAGAGCGCGAAGGGCATGCTGACGGTGAGCCTCTGAACGGGAAGAGGCTCGCACTTCTAGGCACCGTGCGATATTCACGTTTCTTCGCTGGATCCGAAGCCCTCAAGGGCAACGTGAGGATAGCATGAGCGGCAAGCTGACATATCGCGACGACGTCCTTTTGATGTCCCCCAAAGGCCTGGAACGGTTCGTGCACCGCTGGGTAGCCATGCAGCTCAGTAGCTATGTTGACCATTACGAATTTGGCGACGCGTCCGACATGGGGCGTGACGTCGGCGGCTTCGTCACCGCTGCGCGGCACGAAGGCGAATGGGACAACTTCCAGTGCAAGATGTTAGCCAAGCCGCTCGACGCAGCGACACTCTTCGAAGAGATCGGTAAAACCCTCTACTTCGCCTCGGAAGGACACTTCACCGCTCCACGAAAATACTTCTTCGTGGCACCCAAGGGCTTCAATCGCGGTGCGGAAGAACTGCTCCACAATCCCGAGCGTTTCCGGGCAATGATGCTGTCCGAATGGGACGCACGGTGCTCGCGCAAGATCAGGACGAACGGAGAAGCGGTTCCAATGGCCTCGACGCTGCAGCAGGTCATCAAGAGCTTCGCGTTTCAGAACGTCGAGGGCTGGGACGTCGACAAGATGCTAGCTCTTCCTGGCATGAATAAGCTCTTGGCCGATACCTTCGGCGACGATCCTGGCGAAGCGCCTAGGGGTACGGTACCCATCTCGATTGCCAACGAGGAGGCCGTCTACATCGGACAGCTTGTCTCCATTTATTCCGAGCGAGCCGGGCGTCCATATCCAGACGCCGACGCGGTGCTGGCCGACGCCGAAAATGGTATGCACCTAACCATGCAGAGACGTCGGTACTTTGACGCCGACTCCTTCCGCCGGCACTTCCGGGATAACCTCGACCCTGGGCACCTGCAGGTATTCAACGATGAGGTTCATGCCGGCGTGTTCGAGACCTATACCAGCACCTACGGCTTCGAGCGGCTAACTCGGGTGATGGAAAGGGCTGGCGCCATCGAGGTCGGCGGCATCTTCGGCCGGCATCGCAGGGCATCCGTGCAGGTGCGTCAAGGCACCTGCCACCATCTCGCCAACGAGGGGGTGATGCCATGGACGAAGCCGTAACTGATCCACGACTCTTTAACGGCAGCGTTGAGACAGGGGTGCGTGCGCTCCTGATCCTCGAAGCTTGCCATCCGAAAACGCTGGATCTCGATACGATGTCTTTGTTCGACTATTTCGTCGTGCACACCGAAGATATAGGCGGGCCACCGAGCCTTCATCCGGCCATCGGGTCGCGCGTCGGCGAGTACCACGTGCGCCGGCGCGTCATTCAGGACGGCCTGCGCTTGATGCGGCGTGCCAGCCTCGTCGATGTAGTGGAGGCCAAAGATGGGCTGCGCTTTGCTGCATCCGAGGATGCGCCAGCCTTCGTGAGGCTCATGGGAACCGAATATAACGTCGATCTCTTTGCACGTTCGAAATGGCTGGCCGAACAGTGGCGGGAAGCCGGGGACGAATTCCTGTCCCACCTACGTGGTAACATCGAACGTTGGAGCCTCGAATTTCGGGAAGAAGGCGGGCTGTCCGATGCCTGAAGCCATGCTTCCCAAGATTCGGCTCGAGCACCTCACGTTCACCGGTGGCGGCCTGGAACCGGCTGGCATAGAGTTCGGGGAAGGACTTACTCTCGTCTATGGCGGATCGAACGCTGGCAAGTCCTACTCGCTGCAGGCCATCAACTTTATGCTGGGTGGCGACCGACCCGACATCCTAGAGCAAGGGGCGAAATACACTAAAGTGCTGCTCGGCCTGACTCTAGGAGATGGGCGGCAGGTGACGCTAGAGCGGGCACGCAGGGGCGGCGGTCTCAAGGTCTATGACGGGCTGGCCCGCGACGGCGATTTGGCCGGTCGGACGGGCACGGTTGTGTCTGCCGATCATGGCAGGGGCAAAAGCGGTAGCGTCTCCGAACTGCTACTTGAGAGCATCGGCATCAAAGACGCCAGAATCGCCGCCACCGAGGCAGCGCAGCTGGTGCCCTTTTCCATTCGGCACTTCATGCCCTACCTCGCGATCGACGAGGACAGGATGTTCACCGCCGACAGCCCTACCATCGTCAGCCCAAAGAATGGACCTACCCTCAACAAGAATGTCTTCCGGTTTATCCTGACCGGCCAAGACGATTCCAACGTCATCGAGGTGCCCAACGAGAAGGCGCTCAAAGCAAGTAACGACGGCAAGGTCGAACTTCTCGACGAGATGATTGGCGAAATCGACGGGCAGCTCGGCGGTGCCAAAATGGACACCCTTGACGCCGAGATCAAACGATTATCCGAACAGCTCGAGGATTTCGGCAACTCCCTTGGTGATACCCAGCAGCGGCTCGACGTGGCGATGCAAGAGAGGCGCGGACTTCTCGACACCCTAGAGGCTGATCGCTCCAAGCTCGGACAACTGGTGGCGATGAAGGCTAGGTTCCTTGAGCTGCAGGAAACCTATCGTACCGACATCAGGCGCCTCGAAGCGATCGAGGAAGGCGGGTTCCTCCTGCAACGCTTCGAAGACCAGCCTTGCCCCATGTGCGGCGCTCTGCCGGGCGACCAGCATCTTCCCCATGAACTCAGCGACCTCGACCGTCAGCATGCAACGGCCCTGGCCGAGATCGCGAAAATTCGACGCGATATGCGTGGCCTCGAGGCGGCGCTTACTAGCGTCGAGGATGAACAAGCCACGTTGAACCTTCGCATCGAATTCTTGTCCGGCGAGATCGGGAGGCAGGGCGCGGTGATCTCCCGTCTCAAACCCCAGGAAGCGACTACCCGGCGAGATTACCAGGCAGCGGCGGAGCGACTCGGCAAGCTTGAGGCTGTCTGGGAACTGAGGTCGAGGCGGTCCGCGCTGCAAATCAAGCGCAATGCCATCGCCGCCATCAGGGTGGGCAGGCAGAAGGCTGAAGGGCTGATGATAGGCATCGACGGCCCGACCGGGCACAAGTTCGCCCAAGTCGTCAGGGATGTGCTCACGGCCTGGAAGTACCCCGGCATCGAGGCCGTCACCTGGGACGAACGGCGGCAGGATATCGCGATCAACGGGCGGCCTCGCAGCCAGAACGGCAAGGGTGTCAAAGCCGTATTCCATTCCGCCTTCGCTGTCGCCGTGATGGTCTACTGCCGGACCAACGGGCTGCCGCATCCGGGCTTCGTGGTGTTAGATTCTCCGCTCGTCACTTATCGCAAGCCCATCCACTACAAACGCCACGGCGAACTCGATGCGGACGAGAAGGCAATAGCGGGTACCTCACTGGATAAAGCCTTCTACAAGCACTTGGCCGGCCTCCATGACGTTGGTCAGATCTATGTCATAGAAAACAACGATCCACCGTCGGAAATGCCGGGCGGAGTCAAGATCCACTTGTTCTCAGGCGAGTCGGGTGAGGGCAGACAAGGCCTTTTCCCAGTGTGAAATCAGGATGCACTCACTGTGCAAGAAGGCTGTGCCGCATACCGTAGGCGCCTGGATCATCACCAGGGCCGGCAGTGCCGGATGGGTGTAAAGACTGAAGTCAATGCCGTCGTTGCATTTCTTCGGAGCGTTTACGCTATAAATCACTATGTTTCCTCCTGCTTCGGACGGAATAACGCCAAATGTACCCAATCTTCAGATCCAGGCGCATCCCCAGCATGACTGGCATGATAGGATCTAGAAACTCGTCCAGGGCAGTTGATCATAGTTACGGCGGGGCCGTGCCGTTCGACGGTACCGACCCTTTGCCCAAGTCGACAGCCCGGGGGGCGCCGCCCAATTAGTGCCCGATCTTGCTATCGAGCAATTAGGGTGCCAATATATTTACGTGACATCCGATTGGACCATCCCAGCTACGACAAAGGTCGCGTTCGCCGGCTGCGGACCAATAAGGACAAAACACGAACAAATCTTGACATCCGCCCTGTCCCATGGCCTACTTTCCCTCGGAAAGAAGCGCGGCGGGGCCAAGGTTCGCGATACCGCCCCGTGCCTTCCACCCACTCCGGCCGATCCCGGTTTACGCCTGCGGCGCGCCAGCCGCATCGAGGTTCTTGTCCACTCTGTCATGGTGTTGGAAACCATGGCTGGGCCGGCGCTAAGAGGGATCGCTGCAGACCGCCCCATTGCTCTTACGAGCAATGCCGGGACCGCCGACATCCGGTAGCGCCGGGTGTGCGATCACCCGGCCGTCAGGTCTGCACACGGGGCTCGATGAGGAACGTGCCGGGATCGGGCCGCTTTCGGGCCTGCCCTCGATCCCGCGCGAGACAGGAGAGGCGCCGGCCTTCCAGGCCGGATCGCCTTGTCGGACGCCGGCGGCCGGCAAACCCGGCCCGCAGCGTCCGCGGCCGCAGCAGCACGGGGACCCGGCTGCCCGGCCGGCGGGGTGCGGCGAAGATATAAGCCGTCCGCCAAGGCCCCTGTCCCGCCCGTTCCGTGGGTGAGGCTTTGCGCGTCCCGACCGGCTTCCCTGGCCCGGAAGCGGTGAAGGGCGCGGGGCCTGTCCGGCATGGCTGGTGATGGAGGGAACCGTGCCCTCCGGCGCCGGCGATGCCTCCCGTCCGGCAGTCTGGCTCAGGCCGAAGGCTTGATCCGGATCGACGGGAAAGAGCCGAGCCTCGGCGCGTTGCCTGTTGGCGCGTCTGGCCCGGCGGGAAAGGGGCGACGGCGGCCTTGCACAACATGCGAGGCCCGCTTCTTCACGACCACGACACTACACCGCACCACGGCTGACCCAGAACAGCCGTCGTCGCCCCGATCTTCCCTTGCACAATCCGGCCCGCTCAGGGCGCGGCGACGAAGACGCATGTCCGCAGAGCCATCACCCGTCATCCCGTGCGCACGGCACCCTGCAAGGGTGCGGTGCAGACACGGGACCGCGCGCCTGGGGAACCTCATCCTGCCCGCGATCCCGGACGCGATGCGTCACTGACGTGCCGCATCGCGTCCGGGATGACCGACCGCACTATTGCCGCCGGTTCGGCGTTCTTCCCTGGGACCGCGGGCGTCTCGCCCATATGCGCTAACTTTAGATTGATAAACGTGACATTTGGGACCCCCTCCCCCTTGTGGGGAGGGAATAGAAGGGTGGGGGTCGGGACGACAATCTCCTCGGTCGAGACCATGTCTCGACCCCCATCCCTTACCCCCCGACATTTCCGCAGGAAATGCGGAGCCCGCAAGGGGGAAGGGAGACCCGAGCGTTATGCCCGTCTAAGTTAAGTTAGCGCTTATGGGCGTCTCGCCCGCTCTTCCCAACCCAGAGGTGCAACGCTTCAACCTTCGAGCGCGCCGCAGAACGCCGAAAACGCCCGGGCCGGCCCTTGCGGCGCGGCGAGGCAGATGTCGGCCCGAGCCGGCTCGGCGCTCCTCCCTGGGAGCGCGGGCGTCTCGCCCGCTCTTGCCAACCCCAAGCGCAACGTTTCAACCGGCGGGCGCGGCGTTTCCAGGGCGGGCGAGACGCCCGCGCTCCCAGGAAAGACGCCAACCCACAGGCGCGGCGTTTCGAGGGCGGACGGGACGTCCGCGCACCCGGGGAGAGATCCGTGCCTCCGGATGCAGCCGCGCGCCCGAATTCGGCCAGGATCACCCAGCAAAGGGCGTTCCAGCGATCCATCCGGATCGGCCGATTCGATCAGGTCAGCGATGTCGACTTTACCGATCCCTTCTCCGCGCTACGGCTATGACCGGCTCCAGCGCGGCTTCCATTGGCTGATGGCCGCCCTGATTTTCGCCGCCATCGGCCTGGGGGTCTGGAGCGCCTGGCTCGTGCAGGGCACCCCGCTCCGCCGGGGGCTGCTCGACATCCACAAATCGCTCGGCATGACGGTGCTGGCGCTGATCGGCCTGCGCATCCTCTACCGGCTGGTCGCCGGCGAGCCGGCCTTTCGGGTTCCGCCCGGCCGGCTCGCTCATCTCGCCGCCAAGGCGGGCCATGCCGGGCTCTATGTCCTCATGCTGTTCATGCCGCTCACCGGCTATCTGACCTCCGCCTCGGGGGGCAACACCCTGCCCTGGTTCGGCCTGTTCTCCTGGCCGAACCTGCTGCCGCGCGACAAGGCCAACGCCATGCTGGGAGCCGGCCTGCATTATGGGGGCGCCTGGACCCTCGGCGCCGTGCTCGCTTTGCATCTCCTCGCCGTGGCCTGGCATGTCTTCGTCAGGCGCGACGAGGTTCTCGCGCGCATGATCGGCACGCGATGACCGCCGGGCGGCCGCACCTGTGCCATCGCAGCGCTCTCGCTTGGTGGATAAGCGGAATCGCTCTAAGACTGGAGCGGGCATGTGGCCTTGTGGAGTCGGAGAGCCCGGAATGAGCGCAGGCGAGCCATGCTGATCGAGGCCGCATCGATGGGACCTTCGCCCCTCGTTCCGGCGAGGGAGAGAACCGGCGCGCCGGCGCCCGGCCGCTGGCTGGCCGCATGCCTGGCGCTGTTCGTCCTGGCGCTGTTCGTCCTGGCGGCACCCGGCAACGGCCTGGCGCAGGACGCGCCGGCCGTCCAGCCGGCGCATGACGGCGGCACCGCCGCCGTCCCGGCACCGGGCCCGCCGCCCCAGAAGGTGCCCGGCACGGACAAGCCGGCGCAAGCCGCGCCCGCGCCGCCGGCTGCCGCCCAGCCGGCTCCCGCTCCGCAGGCGGCGCCGGCCCAGGGAACGCCGGTCCAAGGAACGCCGGCACAGGAGACACCAGCCAAGGGGACGCCAGCCAAGGGGAGCGAGCCCCAGGCGCCCGGCACCGAGACGCCGGCCGTCGTCATCGACGAGAGCGCCGCCGACACGCTGCTCGGCAAGTCGGTACAGAGCACGAATGGCGACGACATGGGCCGCATCATCGATGTCGTGGTGGACCGCAGCGGCATGGTGCGGGCCGCCATCATCGATTTCGGCGGTTTCCTCGGCATCGGCACGCGGGAGATCGCCGTCGACTGGCGGCTGCTGCATTTCGCCAAGGACGGCAACATGCAGACGATCGTGACCGACCTCACGCGCAACCAATTGAGAACGGCACCGGTCTACAAGCAGGGCGAGCCCATCATCGTCGTCGGCCGGGCGGACGCCCCCGCCGCTCCGCCGCCGCAACCGGCGGCTCCCGCCCAGCCGGCCGCACCACAGCCAGCCGCCCAGGCGCCACCCGCCCAGCCACCGGCCGCGGCGGCTCCGGCCGCCCAGGCTCCGGCCGTCCAGGCCCCGGCCGCGCCGCCTGCCGTTCCCCCTGCTCCCGCCGCGCCGACGCCCGAGGGCGTCCCGGCCCAGAAGCAGAAACCTTGATCTCGTCGAAGCATGGAGAGAGCTGACCGGGCATGGCAGACCGGAAGACGGAGCATCGCAGCCACCCCGGGGCGGCTGTCGAGGAACAGAAATTCGGGCGCATCCCGGAGCGTGAGCCTCGGCGGGACGCTGCGGAAGGGCGATCCCCCATGCCTGCCGCCCGCGAGGAGCCCCCGCCCTTGTCCGCCCGCAGCCGGCACGGGCTCGATGCGCTGGTGTTCTTCGTCGCCGATATCCAGACCGGCTTCGGCCCCTTCGTCGCCGTCTTCCTGACCACGCAGAAATGGACGCAGGTCGATATCGGCCTCATCCTCACCATCGGCGGCCTCGTCAGCCTCGTCGGCCAGATCCCCCTCGGCATCCTCGTCGACCGGGTCCGCTCGGTGCGGGCGGCGAGCGCCGTTTCGCTGGCGCTGATCGCCGTCTGCGCGTTCGCCTTCGCCGCCTGGCCGCTGTTTCCCGTGGTGCTGCTGTCCCGCGTCGTGCATGCGGCGGCGAGCAGCGTGCTCGGCCTCGCCATCGTCTCGCTCAGCGTGCGGGTCTCGCGGACGGAGCATATCGGCGCAAGGCTCGGCCGCAATGCCTCCTTCGCCTCGGCCGGCACCGGCATCGCCGCTGCCGCGATGGGCGTGGCGGGCTATTATCTGTCGAGCCACGCGGTGTTCTTTCTCGCTGCCGCCATGGCGCTGCCGGCCCTCTATGCGCTGTCGCGCATCCGCGCCGAGGAGATCGCGCCCTCGCCGGCGGCGATCGCGGCCGCCGAGGGCCGAAGCAATCTCGTCGCCGGCTTCATCGAGCTCGCCCGCAACCGGGCGCTCCTCATCTTCGCGGCCTGCGTCATGATGTTCCATCTCGCCAATGCCGCCATGCTGCCTTTGGCGGCGAGCGTGCTGACCATGCGCTCGCGCGAGGCGGCGACGGTGATGGTCGCGGCGGCGATGATCGTGCCGCAATTCACCGTCACGGTGCTGTCGCCCTTCGTCGGCCGGGCGGCGCAGCGCTGGGGGCGCCGCCTGCCTCTGCTGCTCGGCTTTGCCGCGCTGCTCGTGCGCGGCGTGCTCTTCTCGATGGTGAGCAATCCCGAAATCCTGGTGGTGGTCCAGATCCTCGACGGCCTGTCGGCGGCGGCCCTCGGCGTGCTCGTGCCGCTGATCATCGTGGACGTCGCCCATGCCGGCGGCCATTTCAATCTGGCCCAGGGCGCCGTCGGCTGCGCCATGGGCATCGGCGCCTCGATCAGCACCACGCTCGCGGGCTTCGTCGCCGACGATTTCGGCAGCTATGCCGCCTTCCGCATGCTCGCCTGCATCGCCGCCGCCGGCTTTCTGCTCGTCCTCCTGGCGCTGCCGGAGACACGGCCGCGGCCCTCCCCGCCGCGCTGACCTGTCCTCGCTCCGCCACCCGCGTCGCTTTCCAGCAAATCGGCGGCGGGCTTGGGCGGCGAGCCGGCGGCGCTCTCCCCTATGACAGGCCGATCATCGTCGGGAGAACGCCATGTCGGACGCAGCAGACGGCCTCATCACGCAAACCGAAGCGCCCGCCGGCCGGCGCGGGCGCGATGCCCGGCGCGCGGCGCGCGTCCAGCGCAGCGGCGTCTCCATCCCCTATATCAGCCGCAACCTGCCGCTGACCGAGGTCCTCTCCGAGGAGGCGATGCAGATCATCGAGCACAATGCGGAGACGCTGCTCGAAGAGATCGGCATCGAGTTCCGCGACTATCCGCGCGCCCTCGAACTGCTCAGGGGCGCCGGCGCCGACATCAAGGGCGAGCGCGTGCGCTTCCCGCGCGGCCTCGCCCGCAAGCTGATCTCGACAGCGCCCTCGCAATATATCCAGCATGCGCGCAATCCCGAGCGCAACGTGCAGATCGGCGGCAACGCCACGGTGTTCGCGCCCAATTACGGCTCGCCCTTCGTGCACGATCTCGACAAGGGCCGCCGCTACGGCACGATCGAGGATTTCCGCAATTTCGTGAAGATGGCCTATGCCAACCCCTATATCCACCATTCGGGCGGCACGGTGTGCGAGCCGGTCGACCTTCCCGTCAACAAGCGCCATCTCGAAATGGTCTATGCGCATATGCGGCTGTCCGACAAGCCGTTCATGGGCTCGGTCACCGCGCCGGAACGCGCGCAGGACACCGTCGACATGGCCAAGATCCTGTTCGGCGCCGACTATATTCAGCAGAACACCGTCTGCACCAGCCTGATCAACGCCAATTCGCCGATGGTGTGGGACAACACCATGCTCGGCGCCGCCGACATCTACGCTCAGAACAACCAGGCCTGCATCATCACCCCCTTCATCCTGTCGGGCGCCATGAGCCCGGTGACGGTGGCGGGCACGCTGACGCAGGTGCTGGCCGAGGTGCTGGCCGGCATCTCCTTCCTTCAGCTGGTGCGCCCCGGCGCGCCGGCGATCTTCGGCACCTTCGTCTCCACCCTGTCGATGCAGTCGGGCGCGCCTACCTTCGGCACGCCGGAAGCCGCGCTCGCCATCTACGGCGCCGGCCAGCTCGCCCGCCGCATGAAGCTGCCCTTCCGCTCGGGCGGCTCGCTGTGCGCCTCCAAGATCCCGGACGCCCAGGCCGCCTATGAGAGCGCGCAGACGCTGCTGCCGACCTTGTTCGGCGGCGCCAATTTCGTGCTGCACGCCGCCGGCTGGCTCGAAGGCGGGCTGTCGGCCTCCTACGAGAAGTTCGTCATGGATTTCGACCAGCTCGGCGCCATGCATGTGCTCGCCAAGGGCGTCGACATGTCCGAGAACGGCCAGGCGATGGACGCCTTCCATCAGGTCGAGCCGGGCGGCCATTTCCTCGGCTGCGCCCACACCCAGGCCAATTTCGAGACCGCCTTCTATCGCTCCACCGTCGCCGACAACAATTCGGTGGAACAGTGGGAAGCCGAAGGCCGGCAGGACGCCGCCCAGCGCGCCAACAAGATCTGGAAGAAGACGCTGGCCGACTACGAGGCCCCGGCGATCGATCCCGGCATCGACGAGGCGCTGCGCGACTTCATCGAGCGCAAGAAGGCCTCGATGCCCGACGCGAGCTACTGATCCCGGAGCGCGGACATCCGCGCTCCAAACCACCCTCGTGCCGTTTCGCACGGCAGGTCCTTCCGGCCTCGGCCATGATCTTCCCATCGATCGAGCGCAAGCCGCGCAGATCCAGCGAGAGGAAGACGACGATGTTGAAGAAGATCCTGACCGGTGTCCTGGTTGCCGCCTCCCTGGCCGGCGCGGCTGTCGCCACCACCGGTTCCGCCGAAGCCCGCTACGGCAATCACGGCGCCTTCGCGGCCGGCGCCGGCCTCGGCCTGCTCGGCGGCGTGCTCGCCGGCGCCGCCTATGAGAATTCGGATTATTACGAGGCCGCCCCGGTCTATTACCGCAGCTGCCATATCGAGCGCCGCCGCGTCGCCGACTATTACGGCTGGCATTGGGAACGCGTCCGCATCTGCTACTGAGGAGGCAGGGCGATCACCGGTCGCCAGCCCGCAAGACTGCATGAAGACCCGAGGCTCCGCTCTGCTGCGGAGCCTTTCCTGCATTGTGGAAGCGGCATGGAGCGGCGGCCGCCGGCCACGCGAGCCTACTGCTTCACGCTATATCCGGCCATGAACACGCGGACGGCGGAGGCGACGACCTCGCGCACGCGCTCGCGGGTCGGCGGCACATTGTTCGCCATGAAGAACATCGGCTTGACCACCGGCGCATTGGCCATTTCCAGGAACTGGGCGGCCGCCAGCTGGGTGTCGGGAATGTCGAGCTGCCCCGCCGCCACGCGGGTGTCGAGATAGGCCGCCAGGTGGTTGCGCGAATAGCACGGCCCGCGCTCGTAGAATTGCACGCCGAGATCCGGCATGCGCTCGACGATGCCCATCACCGCCCGCATCGCCGAGATGATGCGCGGCTGGGACAGGAAGGTGGTGATCTCGGTCGCGATGCGCGTCAACACGCCTTCGATATCGGCATTGTCGTGATCGAAATCGAAGATGCCTTCGACATGGATGGCACGCTCCTCGTCGACGATCACCGAGAAGAGACGCTCCTTGCTTTCGAAATAGACATAGAGCGTGCCCTTCGAAACCCCCGCTTCCCTGGCGATGTCGTTCATGCTGGCGCCTTCGAAGCCGTGCAGCAGGAACACCGTGCGGGCGCCGTCCAGGATCTGCCGGCGCTTGGCATTGTCGACGACGGGTTCGACGGCGGCGTTGGCGCGCATCTCGCAGCTCCTCGCACAAATGGGTGACCGAACGGTTCGGTTTCGGGTTGCCTACTGCAGGGAGTCGTGATAGTCAAGCTCCATGACTAAACCGTTCGGTTCGATTTCGCTTTTGGCGAGCGTTCGGGGGGTTTTGCGCGTCCGAGGATGCGTCACATGGCACGCGCCGGCCTGAGGGGCCGTGCTCGCTGGAGGAACCGATGGACTCTGTTCGCGAACAGCCCGCAACAGGCAGCACCGAGGCCACCAACGTGGTCAAGATGGACCGCCAGCGCCCGGACGCGCCGGCGTCCGAAGCGCCGGCTGCGAAGAAGGCGGAGGGCGCGCCCACGCCGGCGGCCGCGGTCGCGGCTCCCGCGGCGCCGGCCAGGAAGCGCTCCCGCGCCCGGATCGTCCTGCCTGTCCTGCTGCTCGCCGCGCTCGGCGGCGGCGGCTGGTACGGCTATGACTGGTGGACCAATGGCCGCTTCCTCGTCGACACCGACGACGCCTATGTGCAGGCGGACATGGCGACACTGGGCATCAAGGTCTCCGGCTATGTCCAGAGCGTGCCGGTGCAGGACGGCGACAGCGTCAAGGCCGGCGACGTGCTCGTCCGGCTCGACGACACCGACTACCGGACCGCCCTCGCCTCGGCGAAGGCCAAGCGCGCCACGCAGACCGCCACCATCGAGCGCATCGCCCAGCAGATCACCGCGCAGCAGGCGGCTATCGACAGCGCCGTAGCCGGCGTGCAGTCGGCGCAGGCCGGCGTCGATTCAGCCAATGCCGGCGTCGATTCGGCCAAGGCGGAAGTCGTGCGCTCCGATGCGGCCTTCGCCCGTGCCAAGGCGCTGGAGACCCAGAATTTCGGTTCCAAGGCCAATCTCGACCAGGCCACCGCCGACCGTGACCGCGCCGCTGCCGGCGTGAACACCGCCAAGGCGGCCGTCGCCAATGCGCAGGCCTCCGTCGCCAGCGCCAAGGCGGCGCTCACCGCGGCCCAGGCGAACATGGCCGTCGTCAAGGCCCAGAAGATCGAGGCCGAGCACACGGCCGAGGAACTCGACGTCGCCGTCGCCCGCGCGCAGAACGACCTCGACGCCACCGTGGTGCGGGCGCCGACCGACGGCATCGTCGGCAATCGCGCCGCCCAGCCCGGCCAATATGTCTCGCCCGGCTCGCGGCTGATGGCGCTCGTGCCGCTGGCGAGCATCTATGTCGCCGCCAACTTCAAGGAGACCCAGCTCGGGCCGCTGGCGCCGGGCCAGAAGGTCGAGATCTCGGTCGACGCCATCGACGGCAAGACCTTCGAGGGCGTCGTCGGCAAGTTCTCGCCGGCGTCGGGCTCGATGTTCAGCCTGCTGCCGCCCGAGAACGCCACCGGCAACTTCACCAAGATCACGCAGCGCGTGCCCGTCCGCATCGACGTGCCGGCCGATGCCGCCACCAGCGGCAAGCTGCTGCCGGGCATGTCGGTCGTGGTCAGCGTCGACAGCCGGACGACGCCGAAGAACTGACGACGGAACCACATCGAGCGCTGACATCCTGCCCCCATGCGCTGACTTTGCCAGATAAGGCGTGACGAGGGAGGGGCGATCATCCGATCGCCCCTCCTGGAATCGCCGAGTCTGCCGGGAAGGAAGAGGTCGATCGGTGATCGCCCCTCCGATGGCGGACTCAGTCAGCGCGGGGCGTCCTGCCCGCCTCTTCGAGCCCGACATTTCCAGAGCGGACGGACGTCCGCGCCAGGGGAGGCTGCCATGGCCACCGCGACAACCGCCGCCCCGGCCGCCCCGGCCGCCCGCGACACCATCGACAAGGCCAAGCTGATCGCCTTCCTGGCGATGGTGTTCGGCATGTTCATGGCCATTCTCGACATCCAGGTCGTCTCGGCCTCGCTGCCGCAGATCCAGGCCGGCCTCGGCGCGTCGGGGGACGAGATCCCCTGGGTGCAGACCTCCTACCTCGTGGCCGAGGTGGTGATGATCCCGCTGTCGGGCTTCCTCTCCCGCGTGTTCTCGACGCGCTACGTCTTCGCCGTCTCCTGCGCCGGCTTCACCATCATGAGCTTCATGTGCGGCACGGCGACCAACATCAACGAGATGATCGTCTACCGCGCGCTGCAGGGCTTCATCGGCGGCGGCATGATCCCGACGGTGTTCGCGGCCGCCTTCACCGTGTTTCCCCGGTCCAAGCAGGCCATCGTCTCGCCGATGATCGGCCTCGTCGCCACGCTCGCCCCGACCATCGGCCCGACCGTCGGCGGCATCCTGACCGACGCGCTCTCCTGGCACTGGCTGTTCTTCATCAACGTCATCCCCGGCATCATCGTCTCGATCATGACGTTCATCCTGGTCGATTTCGACAAGCCGGACCTGTCGCTGCTCGACAATTTCGACTGGACCGGCCTGATCTCGATGGCCGTCTTCCTCGGCGCCATGGAATATGCGCTGGAGGAGGGCCCCAACCACGACTGGTTCGAGGACACGCCCGTCCTGGTCATGACGCTGCTGTCCGCGGCCGGCGGCATCGTCTTCTTCGCCCGCGTCCTCACCGCCAGGCAGCCGATCGTCGATCTCTACGCCTTCTCCGATTCCAACTTCAGCTCGGGATCGCTGTTCTCCTTCGTGCTCGGCATCGGCCTTTACGGGCTGACCTATCTGTTTCCGGTCTATCTGAGCAATGTGCGCGGCTATGATTCGAGGATGATCGGCGAGACGATGTTCGTCACCGGCCTGTGCATGTTCTTCACCGCGCCGGTGGCCGGCAATCTCAGCCGCTTCGTCGATCCCCGCTTCATGATCGTCGGCGGGCTGCTCGGCTTCGGCGCCGGCACCTGGATCATGAGCGGCATCACCCATGACTGGGATTTCTGGGAGATCCTCATCCCCCAGATCCTGCGCGGCGTGTCGCTGATGATGTGCATGGTGCCGATCTCCAACATCGCGCTCGGCACCCTGCCGCCGTCACGCATCAAGAACGCCTCCGGCCTGTTCAACCTGATGCGCAATCTCGGCGGCGCCATCGGCCTGGCGGTGATCAACACGCTGCTGAACAAGCGCGAGGACCTCCACCTCGAGCGCCTTCGCGAGGCCGCCAACTGGGGCCGGGACGGCGCGCTGGCGACCTATGACACCATGAAGCAGGGCTTCCTGGACTTCGGATCCGCCGCCGACGCGATGACCATCTCCAAGATGGTCGGCCTGATGCGGCGCGAGGCGGTGGTGATGAGCTTCTCCGACGTCTTCCTGATGATGACGATCCTGTTCTGCGGGCTCAGCCTCGCCATCTTCTTCGTCAAGAAGCCGCAGCTCGCCGGCGGGGGCGGCGGCGGCGGGCATTGATGCGGCATGGCGGCGGGCGGTCCCGGCCCGCTTTCCCGGCGGAATCCCCGCATTTTTCCGCCCTTGTCTTGCATCGGGCCCCGACACGGCCTAACCACGTCAGCGGATTGTCTGAACCGAATGGGTGAGCCCATGCCCGATGAAAACCGGGGAATGGACGACGGCAACGTCATCGCCGTCATGCGCAAACTGGGCCTGGCCGCGCGCTCGGCCGCGCGGACCCTTGCGCTCACGCCGGCTGCGACGAAGAACGCGGCGCTCGAAGCGATGGCCAAGGCCATCCTCGCCGCCGAGCACGCCATCCTCGCCGCCAACGCGCTCGACGTCGCGGACGCGACGGCGAAGGGCCAGCCGCCTTCCTTCCTCGACCGGCTGACGCTGAACGAGAAGCGCGTCGGCGCCATGGCGCAGGCGATCCGCGACATCGCCGCGCTGCCCGATCCGGTCGGCCGGGTCCTCGCCCATTGGCGGCAGCCGAACGGCCTCGAATTCGAACGCGTCGCCACGCCGCTCGGCGTCGTCGGCGTCATCTTCGAGAGCCGCCCCAATGTCTATGCCGATGCCGGCGCGCTCTGCCTCAAGGCCGGCAACGCCTCGATCCTGCGCGGCGGGTCGGAAAGCTTCCGCACCTGCAGCGAGATCGCCAAGGCCCTGCGCATCGGCCTCCACGCCGCCGGCCTGCCGGAAGCCGCCATCCAGATGGTGCCGACCGCCGAACGCAGCGCGGTCGGCGCCATGCTCGCAGGCCTGGAGGGCGCTATCGACGTGCTGGTGCCGCGCGGCGGCAAGAACCTCGTCGCGCGCGTGCAGGCCGAGGCGCGCGTCCCGGTCTTCGCCCATCTCGACGGCCTCAACCACACCTATGTCCATGCCGGCGCCTCGCTCGCCATGGCGATTCCGGTCGTCGTGAACGCCAAGATGCGCCGCACCGGCGTGTGCGGCTCGACCGAGACGCTGCTGGTCGACCAGGCCGTCGCCCCTACCCATCTCAAGCCTCTGGTCAAGGCGCTGATCGAGGCCGGCTGCGAAGTGCGCGGCGACGCCCGCACCCTCGCCGTCGATCCCCATGTCAAGCCGGCCGACGACAAGGACTGGGCGACGGAATATCTCGACGCCATCATTTCGGTGAAGGTGGTGTCCGGCCTCGACGCGGCGATCGCCCATATCGAGCGCTACGGCTCCCACCACACCGACGCGATCATCACCGACGACCAGGCGGCAGCGGACCGCTTCCTCGCCGAGGTCGACTCCGCCATCGTGCTGCACAACGCCTCGACGCAGTTCGCGGACGGCGGCGAATTCGGCTTCGGCGGCGAGATCGGCATCGCCACCGGCCGCATGCATGCGCGCGGGCCCGTCGGCACCGAGCAGCTCTGCTCCTTCAAATACCGCGTGCGCGGCCAGGGCACGACGAGGCCGTAGGCCGAGCCTCGCGCCCGGGACCGCCGACGTCTCGTCGGCCCTTCGACGAGCGCCGCGGTTTCAGAGGCCGACGAGACGCCGACGGTCCCGATCTGGCAAAACCCGTGTAACGTTGTTACATATCGGGCAACAGCCTGATGAGGATCGCATGGCGCACCGCCAGTCCCACGAGCATGCCGGGCACGATCATGCGCCTGTGTTTGCCGCACCCGGCCACGATCACAGCCATTGTGCCGAGGCGGTGCTGGCGCGGGCCGAGGCGCTGAGCACCGCCCGCGGCGTCCGCCTGACGCCGATCCGCCGCCAGGTCCTGCAGGCGCTGGCGGCGACGCACCAGCCCATCGGCGCCTATGAGTTGATCGAGAGGCTGGAGGATGCCGACGGCAAGCGTCCTGCGCCGATCACCGTCTATCGTGCGCTCGACTTCCTGCTCGAACAGGGCTTCGCCCATCGCATCGAGAGCCGCAACGCCTTCATCGCCTGCGCGCATGACCACAAGGACGGCGGCGTCGTGATGTTTCTCATCTGCGAAAGCTGCGGCACCGTCGGCGAGGCCGAATCGGCTGCGGTCGGGCTGGCCCTCGCGGACGCTGCCGGCCGCATCGGCTTCCAGCCCCGCGGCCAGGTCATCGAGATCGCCGGCATCTGCGCCCATTGCCGGGCGACGGCCGCGGCATAGTCCGATCCCCCGTCCCGTCACCCCCGGCGAGGGAAGCGAATCCGTCCGCCGACGCGAAGCTCACATGGCTGCCGTCTCATACGGATTTCACGGGAACCGTCACAGGTCCGCCGGGCGCCCCTTCTCCACCAGTTCGCGGCCGCGCTCGGACAAGTCCCTGAGGTCGAGGCCGAGCTGCTCGAAGCCGAAGCGCAGCGCATAGATCCGCCCGACCTCCTCGCTCTCCATCCGCCGGATGACGCCGCCGGCCCGCAGCGCATCCATGGCCGCGACATAGATGGCGAGGCTGGCGTCGAAGGCGGCGAGGTCCGGCGGCGGCGTCGCGGCGCGCAGCGCCGTCGCGGTTCCCCTCAGCATGGCGATCGCCGCGTCGCGCACGCCGAGCAGTGGATCCTCCAGCGCCGGCTTGACGGCGAGCGGCAGCTCCGTCGCGCTGGCGCGGCCGATGATGACGAGGTCGTGCCGCACGCGATACAGCGTCCGGGCAACGGGCTCGGGGTCGACATGGTCGCTGAGATGCGTCTTGCGCTCGCGGGCCGCTTCGTCGACGGCCGCGTCCATCTGCTTCAGGCTGGCGCGGATGCGGGCGTGGATCGAGGCGACGTCCGGCCGCCCCTGCCCTTCCATCAGCGCCGTGATCAGGGCGGCGAGCAGGTCGGCGTTGAGCTCGGCGATCCTGGCCGCCGACAGCAGCATCAGGTTCTGGGCGCGGGCCGGCAGGACGAACAGGGCGACGCCGACGCCGGCGATGATGCCGAGCAGGATCTCGCCGACGCGGTCGAAGGCATAGGCGAGCGGGCTGAGCGCCGTGCCGCCCGACGGCACCAGCACGATGAGCGCGGTGATCGGCGCCACCCGGAAGCTCGGGCTGAGCGCGGCGAAGAGGGCGGTCGGCGCCACGGCCACGACGATGGCGATGCCGGTCTCGAGATCGCCGTGATGCGGCACCAGGAGCGAGATCGCCGCGCCCCAGATCGCCCCTACCAGCGTGCCGGCCATCCGGTCCATCGCCGCCTTGACCGAACCGCCGAGGCTCGCCTGCATGACGATGATGGCGGTGATCACCGCCCAGGTCCCCTGCGACAGGCCCACCAGCCGGTCGGCGACGAAGGCAAGGGCCGAGGCGACGGTCACCCGCAGCACGAGGATGAGTTCGGATCGCTTCGACGCGAGCAAGGCGGCGATGCTCGAAGCGGTAACTCGGCCGAAGGGACGCCCCATGGTGATCCTGCGCGACAATTGGTCATGCCATCGTATCAGGCTTTGGCGATACCCTATCGGTCGGCCCGACTGCCGCCAAACATTATGTCCATGCTCGATCAAGACAGTCGTTGACGCTATGGTCGCGCAGGTCCATTTCAGCGACGAAACACTTCTTGCGGTGCCCGATGATCCCTTCCTATGCGAGCTTTGGCCTGAAGTCCCGCCGTCAGACCGTTCCCGTCGATGTCGGCGGCGTGCTTGTCGGCGGCGGTGCCCCCATCGTCGTGCAGTCGATGACCAACACCGATACCGCCGATGTCGACGGCACGGTGCGCCAGGTCGCGGCGCTGGCGCGGGCGGGATCGGAACTCGTCCGCATCACCGTCGACCGCGACGAGGCGGCCGCCGCGGTGCCGCGCATCAAGGAAAGGCTGATGCGGGTCGGCATCACCACGCCGCTGATCGGCGACTTCCACTATATCGGCCATAAATTGCTCGCCGATCATCCGGCCTGCGCCGAGGCCCTCGACAAATATCGCATCAATCCCGGCAATGTCGGCTTCAAGGACAAGAAGGACCGGCAGTTCGGCGCCATCATCGAAACCGCCATCCGCTATGGCAAGCCGGTGCGCATCGGCGCCAATTGGGGCTCGCTCGACCAGGAATTGCTGACCCACCTGATGGACCAGAACGCCAGGAGCGAGGCTCCCGTCGACGCCCGCACCGTGACATGGGAGGCGCTGGTGCAGTCGGCGCTGCTGTCGGCCGACCGCGCCGTCGAGATGGGCCTGCCCAAGTCGAAGATCATCATCTCGGCCAAGGTCTCGGCCGTGCAGGACCTCATCGCCGTCTACAGCGAGATGGCGAGCCGCTCCGACTATGCCCTGCATCTCGGCCTCACCGAGGCCGGCATGGGTTCCAAGGGCATCGTCGCCTCCGCCGCGGCGCTGTCGCCGCTGCTGCAGGCCGGCATCGGCGACACCATCCGCGTGTCGCTGACGCCGGAGCCGGGCGGCGACCGCACGCAGGAGGTCAAGGTCAGCCAGGAAATCCTGCAGGTGATGGGCATCCGCACCTTCGTGCCGCTCGTCGCCGCCTGCCCGGGCTGCGGACGCACCACCTCGACGGTGTTCCAGGAACTCGCCCAGAGCATCCAGGGCTTCATCATCGACTCGATGCCCGCATGGAAGACCCGCTATCCCGGCGTCGAGACTCTCAAGGTCGCGGTGATGGGCTGCATCGTCAACGGCCCCGGCGAATCCAAGCATGCCGATATCGGCATTTCCCTGCCCGGCACCGGCGAGACGCCGACGGCCCCCGTCTTCGTCGACGGCCACAAGGCCGCGACCCTGCGCGGGCCCGCGATCGCCGACGATTTCAAGAAGATGGTGATCGACTATATCGACAACCGCTTCGGCGTCCGCCCGGCAGCGGAATGATCCCCGGGACCGCAGGATTCCAGCCCATATGCGCTAACATAACAGAAATACCCGCCTTCTCCCGGTTCGGGAGAAGGTCCCGGTAGGGGGATGAGGGTCTAAACGTCAACGCAGATAGCTCAATAGTCGCGCTAGAATTGCAGAAGTCCAGACCCTCATCCGGCGCTTCGCGCCACCCCCAGCATTTCCGCAGGAAATGCGAAGTCCCGCATGGGAGAAGGAAAATCGCGCTATTGTCGGCAAAGTTAGCGCATATGGGCGAGACGCCTGCGGTCCCAGGGGCTATTTCCGCAGCCCGCGCCGCACCGTCGGTTGCTCCACCACCACAGGCCTGATCAGTTCCGGCGGCGTCGGGCTGATCGGGCCGTCATAGCCCAGCATGGCCAGCCGCGCCTGCATATGGTCCGGCGGCGGCGCTTCGGCGGTGACCGGCGGCTTCTTCGGCAGGATCGGCACCGTCACTGCGCGAGCATGCAGGTGCAGGACCGGGCCGCCCTCGCGCGGCGCCGAGCCGTAGATCGGGTCCCCGACGATCGGAAAGCCCGAAGCGGCGCAATGCAGGCGCAATTGATGCGTGCGGCCGGTGCGCGGCTTGAGCTCCAGCCAGGTCAGCCCGTCTCCCCGGCCGAGCACGCGAAAATCGGTCTGCGCCGGCAGGCCGTCCTCGGCCGGCTTCATCCACCAGCCGCGTTCGGGGGAGCGGCGGGCGATCGGCATGTCGATCAGGCCGACATCCTCGGCCGGACCGCCCTCGACCACGGCCCAGTAGGTCTTCTCCACGCCACCCTTGGCGAAGAGCTCGTTGAGGGTGCGCAGCGGCCTGGCATGGCGGCCGAGGATCAGGCAGCCGGACGTGTCCTTGTCGAGCCGATGCGCCAGTTCCGGCGGCTTCGGCAGGCCGAAGCGCAGCTGGTCGAGCATGGCGGTGAGGTTGGCGCCGCCCTTCGGCCCGGCATGGACGGGCAGGCCGGCGGGCTTGTCCAGGATGAGGATCAGCGCGTCGCGGTGCAGCAGCCTTGCGGTCAAATCGATCGATATCATCGCTTAGCGCTATCGTGAACCGCCACACTCGGCTAGAGATTCCTCCACCATGCGACCACTTTTTGATGGCAAACGGATCTGATGACCGAAAGCGACAAGCAGAAGCCCGGCTTTTTCTCCCGGCTGTTCGGACGCGGCGCCACCGCGCCGCAGGCCGAGCCGCCGGCGGAGGAGGACAAGCCCCTTCCCGGCGATGAGAAGCCGGATGCGCTGCCCGACGCTCTCATCGAAGCCGTGCCGCTGCTCGCCGCCGAACTGATCACTCCCGCCCGGACGCCCGCCGAGGAGGCCGAGGAGGAGGGTAGGGTCGAGCCCGAACCTGCCCCGTTGCCAGCTCCGCTTCCGGAGCCGGAGCCTGCGGCACCCGAGCCGCTCCTGTCCGTCCCGCCCCCCGCGGAGGAGAAGAAATCCTGGTGGCGCCGGCTGAAGGAAGGGCTTTCCCGCTCCTCCTCCGCCATCAGCCGGGGCCTCAGCGACATCGTCCTCAAGCGCAAGCTCGACGCCACGACGATCGAGGAGATCGAGGACGTCCTGATCCAGGCCGACCTCGGCGTCGACGTCGCCGCCCGCATCGCCGCCGCCATCGGCAAGGGCCGGTTCGACCGCCAGATCTCGCCGGATGAAGTGTATCGCGTGCTGGCGAGCGAGGTCGAGGCGATCCTGACGCCGGTCGCCAGGCCGCTGGAGATCGACCGCAGCAGGCACCCCTTCGTGATGCTGATGGTCGGCGTCAACGGCTCCGGCAAGACGACGACGATCGGCAAGCTCGCCGCCAAATTCACCGGCCAGGGCCTCAAGGTGACGCTGGCTGCCGGCGACACCTTCCGCGCGGCGGCGATCGAGCAGCTCAAGGTCTGGGGCGAGCGGACGCGCTCGCCGGTCATCGCCCGCGCCCAGGGCTCGGATGCCTCGGGCCTCGCCTTCGACGCCCTCAAGGCGGCGCAGGACAACGGCTCCGACGTGCTGCTGATCGACACCGCCGGCCGGCTGCAGAACAAGACGCTGCTGATGGACGAACTGGCCAAGGTGGTGCGGGTGATCCGCAAGATCGACGCCACCGCCCCCCATGCCGTGCTGCTCGTCCTCGACGCCACCGTCGGCCAGAACGCGATTTCGCAGGCCGAGATCTTCGGGCGGATCGCCGGCGTCACCGGCCTCGTCATGACCAAGCTCGACGGCACGGCGCGCGGCGGCATCCTCGTGGCGCTCGCCGCGAAATTCGGCCTTCCCGTCCACTATATCGGTGTCGGCGAAGGCATCGACGACCTCGAACCCTTTTCTGCCCGGGATTTCTCCCGCGCCATTGCCGGGATGGAGTGAACCATGGCAACCGCGCCGCGCCGCAAGGTCAACCCCCTCTTGAAGTTCCTGTTCGAGATGGGGCCGCTCGGCCTGTTCTTCATCGCCAATGTGCGGCCGGGGCTCTTCAACCCCCTGGTCGAGCGCGTGCTGCCGGCGGCGATGTTCGAAGGCCCCAGCGGCAACGTCTTCACGGCGACGGCCGTCTTCGTGCCGGTGACGATCCTCGCTTTGGTGGTGGGGCTCGTCGTGATGCGCCACGTCCCGATCATGCCGCTGATCTCCGGCATCTTCGTGCTCGTCTTCGGCACGCTGACGCTGTGGCTGCAGAACGACGTCTTCATCAAGATGAAGCCGACCATCGTCAACACGCTGTTCGGGGTCATCCTGCTGGGCGGGCTCTATTTCGGCCGGCCGCTGATCCGCTACGTCCTCGATGCCGCCTTCGACCTCAAGCCCGAGGGCTGGCGCAAGCTGACGCTGAACTGGGGCCTGTTCTTCCTCTTCCTCGCCGTGCTCAACGAAGTGGTGTGGCGGAATTTCTCCAGCGAGTTCTGGAGCGCCTTCAAGCTGTTCGGAACCATGCCGATCACCCTGATCTTCGCCGGCTCGCAGGTTCCCATCCTGCTGAAATACGAGGTCAAGCCGGAGGAGGCGACGCCCACGCTGGCCGGCAACGGCGAGGCGGAGGCAGGATAAGGGACGGCCGGCGATCTGCCGTCCCGTCGCGCAGCCCCTCATCCTTACCTTCTCCCCGTGAGAACGGGGAGAAGGGGTGGCCGGCGTCGCGTTCCATTAGCTAGCGCGCGGCGAGACAGCGGCCTCTCCATCCTCCCGCGACGCCGATGTCCCCTCGCCCCGCAAAGCGGGGAGAGGATAGAGGTGAGGGGCAGCGCTGCGGCGGCTGTCGTATTATCGGCGACTTTCCGGAGAGAGAGGCGCAGCCCCCTCATCCTTACCTTCTCCCCGCATGCGGGGAGAAGGGGCGGCCGGCGTCGCGTTTAGTTGAGGAGCAGCGCAGTAACGCCTCATCTCCTCGATCAGGGCGCGCCCGTCCGCCCGGCGAAATAGCGCAGCGACGGCAGGAGATGGCTCGGCTCGAAGCCCCGGCCGATGACGACGATCGAATTGTCCCGCCCGCCCGCCTGCCCATCGTCCGGCAGCAGTTCGGGAGATTGCACCACCTTGCGCACGCTCTGGAGCAGCAGGCGGCCCGCCGGCGTGCGCATCACGCCTTTCACCCGCATGATGTCGTCGCCGCGGGCATGCAGCAGCGCGCTCAGCCACACGCTGAAGGCGGTCCAGTCGATCGAATCGTCGACCTCGATCGTGGTGGCGGTGATCGGCGCGGCGGTCTCGCCGTCGATTTCGGGCAGCGCCACGGCCGCATCGGATCCGAAAGCGGGCAGCCCGGCCTCGCTGCCCATGGCGGCGCCGGAAAGGGCGGCGCCCGGATTGAGGACCTGAAGCGTGGCGAGCAGCGCCCGCAGCCCCTCGCCGTCGGCTGCGTCCAGCTTGGTCACCACCAGCCGGTCGGCGGTCTCGATCTGCCGGCGGCCCAGCGGCTCGCGCCGGAGCTGGTCGAGCCCGTGCAGGCCGTCCACGGAGACCACGATGGCGTGGACCACGATATGATGGAGCAGCACCGGGTCCGACCGGATGGCGTCGACGATCGCGCCGGGATCGGCGAGGCCGCTGGTCTCCAGCACGATACGGTCGATCCTCTGCGCCGGATCGGTAGCGGCCACGCGCTGGTCGCAGATGTCGCGCAGCATCGAAATGAAGGCCTGGCGGCCGGTGCAGCAGGCGCATCCCCCGGCCAGCACCGCCAGGCGCGACGAGCGGGCGAGAAGCGCATCGTCGACCGGGACGTCCGCCGCTTCGTTGACGATGACCAGGGCGTCCGTCATCCGTCCGTGATGCAGCTGGTGACGCAGCCACGTGGTCTTGCCGGAGCCGAGGAAGCCGCCCAGCACCGTCAGCCTGATGCGGCCGTCCGCAGGCGCCGCCATCCCGTCAGGACCCCTTCCCGCCGCCGAGGGCGACGAAGCGCGGGTCGAGCGGGTCGATCGCCTTGCCGCCGATGCGCTCCGCCGCCGACCAGAATTCGGCGAGATCGGCCGTCATCACGTGATGGCCGGTCTTCGTCGAGACCGTGATGCCGGGCACGACGCCGTCGTCATGCGCCGTCAGCCCATAGGAGGGCAGGACCGCCTGGAGCACCTGCGCGCGGCGGAACCGCGCGCGCAGCCTCTCGCCCGCCGTGGCGGCGCCCGCTTCGGTCCAATGGCCCGCTGCCGCCGGGAACCCGCAATTCGCGCACATGAGCCGATCTCCGATGTTGCGGGCCTGCCTCTTCGGTCAGATGACCGGCGGCCGCTCCTTGCCTTCGAACGGATAACGCTGGCGGAAATCGCTGGCGATGTCCTCGAAGGTGGCCCAGCGCACGCCCTCATGCCCGCTCACATATTCGATCAGGCGCTCGAGCATCAGCAGGACCTGAGGACGGCCGCTGACATCCGGATGGATGGTGAAGCAGAAGGCCGCATAGTCCATCTCGCGATAGACCCAGTCGAACTGGTCGCGCCACAGCGACTCGATATCGCGCGGATTGACGAAACCATGGCTGTTGGGCGCCTTCTTGATGAACATCATCGGCGGGAGGTCGTCGACATACCAGTTGGCGCCGATTTCGACGAGATCGATCTCCTTGCCGTGCTTCAGCGGCTTCATCCACTCTTCCGCCTTCTTGGAATAGTCGATGAGCGTCCAGCTGTCGCCGACGCGGGAATAGAAGGGCTGGAAGTCGCGATAGCCCTGGCTGTGATATTTGAAGCCGTATTTCTGCAGCAGGCTGGCGGTCGATTCCGACATTTCCCACCACGGCGCGACGTAGCCGCGCGGCGCCTTGCCGGAGAGCTTCTCGATCAGCTCGACCGACTTCACCAGCACCGCTTCTTCCTGCGTCGGCGTCATCGCGACCGGATTTTCGTGGGTGTAGCCATGCGCGCCGATCTCATGGCCTTCGTCGACGATCTGGCGGCACTGGTCCGGGAAGGTCTCGATCGAATGGCCGGGGATGAAGAAGGTGGTCTTGAGATCGTATTTCTTGAACAGGCGGAGCAGCCGGGGAACGCCGACCTCGCTGGCGAAGATGCCGCGCTGGATATCGGAAGGCGAATCCGCACCGCCATAGGAGCCGATCCAGCCCG